>CAJXLH010000304.1 GCA_913055925.1 uncultured Maritalea sp.
CCAATAATGTCGATTTCCCTTTTTTACTGCTGCTTGTTTCTGGCGGCCATAGTCAATTTGTTTTGGTTAAGGGCGTTGGCGATTATGAACGTTGGGGCACGACAATTGATGATGCGCTTGGCGAGGCGTTCGACAAAGTGGCTAAGATGCTCAATCTTGGCTTTCCCGGCGGCCCAAAAGTCGAAGAATGGGCCAAAAAAGGTGACGCTACGCGCTTTAAGTTTCCGCGGCCTTTGCTGAAAGAAAAACGCCTGGATTTCTCATTTTCGGGACTAAAGACCGCTGTGCGTCTGGCCGCTGAAGATGCTGCGCCTTTGAACGATAAAGATGTGGCAGACATCTGTGCCAGTTTTCAGACGACTATTGTGGCCATTCTTGAGAAACGTTGTGCGCAGGCGATGCAGCGATTTGCGGAAGAGATGCCGCAAGAGCCAATCAAGTTGGTTGTCGCCGGCGGGGTCGCTGCAAACAAATCGATTGGCGCCTCTTTGACCAAAGTTGCAGCTGAAAATGACGCAGAGCTTATTGTGCCGCCATTCAATTTATGCACCGATAACGGCGCGATGATTGGTTGGGCGGGCGCTGAGCGTTTGGCGATGGGTCAGTCGGATGATGTGCGATTTGCGGCTAAGCCGCGCTGGCCGCTCGATAGTGAAGATATGAGTTTGGGGAAATCTCGTGAGTGATGAATTGTTTGTTGTCGGCGCTGGAGCGTGGGGCGTTGCTTTGGCGCACGCGGCCGGGATGAGCGGTCGCAATGTTCGTTTGTGCGGCCGTGACCAACAAGTGGTTGATCAAATCAACGCGACGCATGTGAACCCACAATATCCCGATTTGGCTTCCGTTCATGAAAGCGTAAAGGCTCAAGTTGGCTATGCAGATATAGAGCATTGCGACACCTTATTGATGGTTGTGCCCGCGCAGGTAACCCGCCAGGTCATTTCAGATATTGGTCAAGCACTTGCTGGTAAAAATATCATTCTGTGCGCCAAAGGTTTGGAACAAAATACCTTGAAGCGCCAGAGCGAGATTGTTGTCGAATTGGTGCCGGATGCGACGCCGTTTTCCTTGTCGGGGCCAAGTTTTGCAATTGATGTCGCGCAGTCGAAACCAACCGCAGTGACGCTGGCTGGCCCAACTATGGCACAGGCAAGGGCGATGGTTGATTTGCTCGCTGGCCCGACATTCCGTCCCTATTCCAGTGACGATCTTATAGGTGTTGAATTGGCCGGAGCGCTTAAGAACGTTTATGCGCTGGGGGCTGGTGCTGTGGAGGGTGCGGGACTTGGATTTTCAGCGCGTTCTTCGCTGATTGCGCGTGGGTTTGCTGAAATGGGGCGTCTGGTTGAGGCGCTTGGAGGGTCTGCGTCAACGCTCACAAGTCTTGCAGGGCTGGGTGATCTCACCATGAGCTGCACAGCGCGAGAATCACGTAATTATGAGTTCGGCCATCGGCTTGGCGCGGGTGAAACCGTTGCGGAAATACTTAATAGCGGGGCTAAGCTCGCCGAAGGTGTTTTCTCGACACCAGTGAGCTTGAAGCTGGCGCAAGAAAATGACGTTGAAACGCCAATCGTTGCAGCAGTGAATGCGTTGCTTGAAGGCAAAGCGACAATCGACATGCTGGTCGCAAGTCTGATGACTCGGCCGCTTCGCTCTGAGTAAGCAATGCTGACCCTATTGCTTGGATCGCTGATCTGACGTAAACTCCTGATTGTCAGACAATTCTGTTCTGATCTATTTCTTATATCTTTGTTTGTGGCGTGGGCATTGTCTCGCGCGCTTTTCATTTGGGGGAAACTATGTCCGTTATTTTTGGTGCCATTGTGAATGGCAAACTTGCAATTGGATGCGATTCAAAATCGTCAGAAGACAATCTGTTATTCCCTGCAGGCGAAAAACTAACATGGCACAAAATCCACAAAATTGGCGATGCTTATGTTGGGCATGTGGGCAACTCGCAATATCATACTGTTCTTGAAAACTTGGCGGCCAATCATGCCAACATTTTTGATTTCACCGACCAATTGACGATCCACCAATCGTTTAACCGAGCTCAACAACTGCTAGTAGGTGATTATGGGCTGGTGCCGCAGGGTGATGATTTTTCCGGCAGCGGATTGAACCTACTTATCGCCGCAAATGGCAAACTTTATAGTGTTGATCCGGAACGCGGCGTTGATGAATATGCGCGCTTTTGGGCCGTTGGATCGGGGACCATGTTTGCACTTGGTGCAGCCGAAGCACTTTACCCAAACGCGCAAACGGCAGAGAAGCTGGTGGAAGATGTCATTCGTGTGGCGTGCAAATATGATTTGCATTCACTCGAACCGATCCATGTGGTGAGCGCTGGATAGGGCCGTTCGTTAACTATTGAACCTTGTGCATTTGGTGTGAAGCTGGAATATTCGCTCCAGAAAATTCTCACTGAATCACATATGAGGTTATCAATTGTATTTTGTAGTTTCTGGGCGAGATCGGCCTGATGCATTGGAGAAGCGCAAAGCAACGCGTGCGGCGCATTTGTCTTATTGGCAGGATTTGGGCGATCAATTGAAACTTGCGGGCCCTTATTTGGATGATAATGGCAATCCAACCGGTAGTTTGATCATCATTGATGTCCCATCCATGACAGCGGCGCGCACTTATGCTGAGGCTGACCCTTATGTCACACAGGGCGTTTTTGAGTCTGTGGGGGTGACCGAGTGGCATTGGGCTGTTAATGCGCCAGAAAAGAGTGAGAGCTAATGGCTTATTGGCTTTTTAAAAGCGAACCCAACACATGGAGTTGGGACGATCAGGTAAACAAAGGTGCCCCCGAAGAATGGGACGGTGTCCGCAACTATCAAGCGCGCAACAATATGCGTGAGATGAAAGTGGGCGAACTGGGCTTTTTTTATCACTCAGTGAACGAAAAACGCATCGTTGGCATCGCGCGTGTCGCAGCTGAGGTTCATCCGGACAGCACCACTGATGATGAGCGATGGGAATGCGTTGATATTGAAGCTGTGAAGCCATTTGAAACGCCAGTAACGCTTGAAGATATCAAAGCGCATCCAGAGCTTTCTGACATGGTGCTTGTGAACAATTCTCGTTTGTCAGTTCAGCCTGTTTCCGAAAAGGAATGGACGATTATTTGCCAGATGGGCGGCGTCACGCCATAGTGCTTTGGCGGCGGTATGTGTGCTGCCGTACATTTGCAAGAAGACAAAGGGAGTTTTGGGGACATGTCACACTTTGCAGATATTAATTGGTTGGCCATTGTTTTGGCGACCGTGGCGAGCATGGCGCTTGGGATGGCCTGGTACACAATCCTTGGCAATCAATGGATGGCCGCGCTTGGGAAAAA
>CAJXLH010000305.1 GCA_913055925.1 uncultured Maritalea sp.
TAATGATGCGCGAAGGTTTGCTGAAGGAAAATATCGACGGCGAAGCTTTGCAGTGGGCACATAAGCGGATTTTGGGACGGCCTGAAAATCGCCGCATATTGATGGTGATTTCTGACGGCGCGCCTGTTGATGACAGCACGCAGTCTGTTAACCCGGGCAATTATTTGGAAAAGCACTTGCGCTTTGTGATTGAAGACATTGAAACCCGCTCTCCAGTGCAACTGGTGGCGATTGGTATCGGGCACGATGTGACCCGCTATTACCGACGCGCGGTGACCTTGTTGGATGCTGAAGAGCTCGCGGGTGCATTGACCGATAATTTGGCAGCTTTGTTTGACGAAGAGCCACCTGCCCAAACCCGTCGAGGCCGAAGATAGTCCGGTTTTTCCAACTAGTTGGTGCAAGCATTTTTGCCGCTGCGCTCGGGGTGAGCTCGGCGCACGCCATCGATTCTTTCGAATTTCCCGCCAATAAGATTGACCGTTTTCAGGACAAACAAATCGGCAAGCCCGTTGGCAAAGGGCTGATTTGGCGCGGCGGTTTGCATCTCTTGCGGGAGATCAAAAATTTCGGCGGCCTTTCCGACCTCACCTTCACGTCAAATGAAGGCCATATGGCGATTGTCACGGACAAGGGTCACTTCATCTCGGCGCAATTGCTGTACGATGAAAAAGGTGCACCCAAAGCCATTGCAGGTGCGAAGATTGAACGTTTACGCAATTCAAAAGGCGTAAAACTGCCAACCGTGTTTTCCCGCGATCCAGAAGCCGTCGACACGGTTTACCGAGACGGCAAACCCGTCGCAGTGCGTGTTGGATTTGAGCACCTCACCCGGGTCGCCGACTTTTCAATCGACGCGGACAATCGTCCCGGTGGTGCGGCGCGCGAATACACAATCCCGAACTGGCTCACCCGCCAACGCCACAATGGCTCCATCGAAGCTTTGTGTATTGCTCCACCAGCATCTCCAGTTGCAGGATCAACGCTCATCATCGCGGAAAATGTGCGTGACGACAAAAACAACAATAAAGCGTGGCTTTCCGGCAAGCGCGATGGTGGCGATCTAAAGTTCAAAGCCGATGGCGGCTATAAACCAACCGCCTGCCAGTTTACCCCAGAAGGTGATCTGTTGGTGCTGTCACGCGACTTCGGCATTTTTGGGTTCACCATGAAGCTTTGGTTTGTCGGCAAAGATGATGTGCGTGCCGGCACCATAATGAATGGCAAAGTAATTTTGGAAGCAAGCGGCGGCGACATTGACAATATGGAAGGGCTAACTACCCATATTGATGCGAACGGCAAGACCGTAATTTCCATCCTTTCTGACGATAATTTTAGGGGCTGGGAACGTACATTGCTTTTGCAATTCGAGCTTGCTGAAACACCCTAAATGCTGCCTTCCCAAGCAGGGTAAAAAAATTTTGATTTCGTTGTTGTTTCGTGGCTAATATGCCACCACTTCAAAAATTGGTCCGACCAACGGGCCGAAATCAATAAAAGGGATTATCCATGAATATCGATCTATTGAAGCGCCTGTGCGAAACACCGGGCGTGCCTGGGCGTGAAGACCGCATTCGTGCGCTCATTGAGAAAGAAGTTGAAGGCCTATTTGACGAGGTAACAACTGACCCGATGGGTTCGCTTTTGTGCAAACGCAACCCAACAGGCAAGGTCGACGGCACACCGAAAAAAGTCATGCTTTTGTGCCACATGGATGAAATCGGCTTTTTGGTTTCACACGTGAACGACAAAGGCCACGTCTATATCGACAATGTGGGTGGTTTTGATACACGCAACCTATTCTCGCGACGCGTTTTGGTGGTAACTGAAAGTGGTGACTATAAGGGCGTGATGAACCCAGGTGGCAAGCCAATCCACATCCAAAGCCCGGAAGAAGGCAAAAAGATCCCAACCGTTTCTGAGTTCGTGATCGATCTTGGCATGGGCGAAAAAACAAAAGACGTTGTGCAAGTGGGTGACTATGTGGTGATGGACGAGCCGTTGCTCGATCTGAACGACAAGGTGGTTTCAAAAGCCCTCGACAACCGTGTTGCCTGTTGGTTGGGCATTGAATCAATCCGCAAGCTTGTTGAAGACAAATCAACACACGATTGCGAAATCCATGTGGCGTTCACCACCCAAGAAGAAGTTGGCCTGCGCGGCGCCCGCACAGCGTCTCACGCGATCCAGCCAGATATTGGCATTGGCATTGACGTCACTTTGGCGTGCGACACACCGGGCGTACCGGAGCACCAATCAGTTACAACCCAAGGCAAAGGCTTTGGCTTGCATGTGAAAGACAGCTCTTTCATCGCGGATATCGATCTTGTGCGCGACGTTGAAAAACTCGCAAAAGAAAATGACATTCCTTATCAGCGCACAATTTTGGCCCGTGGCGGTCAAGACGGCGCAGCGGCACAGCAAGCCGCAGCTGGCGCAAAAGCTGTCGGCGTTGTCGTGGGTTGCCGCTATGTGCACACCGTGACGGAAATGATCGACAAAACCGATCTCAAAGCTGCCCGCGATATTCTCGCAACATATCTTGCAGCAAACTAAGGCCATTGAGCGTTAGTAATTGAACATAAAAGCCCGTCGTTTCCGCGATGGGCTTTTTTTTAAAGGGAAGAGAAAAATGGCCACGATTGAATATGTCTATTCGGCCCATAGCGCTTATGCCTATATCGGTGCGCAGCGCTTTATGGAAATCGCAAAAGCCGCAAATGCGACAGTGATCCATAAGCCGATTTTGCTTTCACCGGTCATGGCCGCGATTGCTGCAAACCCTTCGGGGCGACGGCCTCGCGCTTATTATGACTATCAGTTTGGCCGCGAGATTGAACGTTGGGCAGAATATCGGGGCGTGCCTTGTATCAACTATATTCCAACTGATCACAGTGCTGATTATAGCCTGGCGGCTGGCATGGTGATTGCCCTTGGCGACAAAGGGCCAAAGGTTGATGAACTTGCCCACGCCATTATGCGCGCCCATTGGGTTGATGACATCAATTTGTCAGACCGTGAGGCCCTAACGAAAGTGGCAACCCAATGCGGTCACGATTCCGATGCATTGCTTGAAAAAGCGGCCAGCCAAGCGGTTCAAGATCAACTCCAGGCCAATACCGAATGGGCCATTGAGCGGCACGTGATCGGCTCGCCAACCTACTTCGTGGATGGTGACCCATTTTACGGCCAAGACCATCTTGAGTTGGTAGAGCGAGCGCTTGAAAAGCCGTTCGCTGCGCCAAATTTCAAGCGCCCTTAAGATTACTGCCGCCCGAACCAATAAGCTCGGGCGGTAGCACTTTAAAATCTAGCTCGTTTCTTCACGCCAGCCCCAAGCAAGC
>CAJXLH010000306.1 GCA_913055925.1 uncultured Maritalea sp.
GACCAACGGCCCAAACAAATTGCCTTCGCTATCTGCCTTGCGCGACAATTGCCGCATCAAGCCGGCCAAACTGCCCGAAGGCGCATTTGGGCCATTAAGCACATCATCAACTTCGCGCACTTCTTCGGCCGCCTTCTCGAGAGTCATAAGGCGTTGACGTATTTCGGCAAGCTCTGTCTCTTCACCATCCAAAGGCGCGAGTTCTGACAATTCGGCAACCACATGCCGGGCGAACTCTTCGTCCTCACGTGCTTTGGCCAATCCCTTTTTGTGAGCCGCCAAATCCGCTTGTGCGGACGACAAAGCATCAAACGCGGCAGCAACTTTTGCCTTTTCGCCACTGAGCTCGCCATAGGCATCGAGCAATGCACGGTGCGTTGCCGGATCAACCAGCGCACGATCATCATGTTGCCCATGGATTTCAATGAGATAAGCGCCGATTTGGCGCATCAATTTCGCAGATACTGGCGTATCATTAATGAAGCCGCGCGTGCGTCCATCGGCATATTGCACACGCTTAAGGATAGTTTCCTCTTCATCATCAATCTCATTTTCTAAGAGAAGCTGACGAACAACATGTCCTTGCGGCAAATAAAGCGTTGCGATGATCTGACCCTGTTCGCACCCTTTGCGCACAAGCGAAGCGTCACCACGCCCACCAAGGGCTAGCGAAAGAGAATCAAGCAAAATTGATTTACCCGCACCCGTCTCACCCGTAAGCGCGGTCATACCGCGCTCCAACGGGAGATCGAGCTTGTCAATCAGAACGATATTGCGGATCGAAATGGCATTCAGCATGCCACGGAATTCATCACAGTTTGCAACCGCTGTCTAGCGATCTGACAGCCAATTCCCCTGAGAAACTTCAGGTGCGAGCCCTTGCTTCTGCAGCAGTTTGTAAGCTTCGTCATACCAATCCGAGGATGGATAGTTATGCCCCAAAACAGCAGCAGCCGTTTTTGCTTCATTGACAAGACCAAGCGCCAGATATGCTTCTGTCAATCGCAGCAATGCTTCCTCAACATGGGTTGAGGTTTGGTGATCTTCGACCACTGTACGGAATCGGTTTATCGCTGCTGTATATTGCTTGTTACCGAGATAGTAGCGGCCAACTGACATTTCCTTGCCAGCCAATTGGTCTTTGGCAATCAGAATGCGCTCTTTGGCATCCTTAGCGTAACGCGTATCCGGATAGTTGTTCACGATCTGCTGGAACGTCGCGATCGCATCCTCAGCACTTTGCTGGTCGCGCGTGATATCTTTGATTTGGTTATACTGCGCTGCGCCCTTCATATACATCGCATAAGGCACATCAGGTGACGAAGGATAAAGCGCGATGAAGCGATCCGCTGACAGTATGGTTTTGTCATATTGACCCGTACGGGCGTGAATGAACACGTTCATCAGGCGTGAGCGTTCAGAGTATTCCGAGTAAGGATGTTGGCGTTCAAGCTTTTCAAACGTCTTCAGCGCAGACAACAACCGATCAGCTTCCACCTGCTCAATCGCTTTGTCATATAGCTCTTCAGCGGGAATAATTTCTTCTTCGGTAATTTTGGATTGACCAAAAATGTTCAAACCCGCACAGCCAGCAAGTGTTGCGCACAAAACGCCAATCGCCACGATGCGTGCAATCGGTTGAACCAGGTTATTCATCTTGATCTTATCCATTACGCTTTGTACGCCCCAACTCCAAAATTGCTCATTAGCTCTCGCCTTACGTGGCAAAAGGAACAAAACTAAGGCAGTTGTAAAAAATCACCCAACAGAACGAATATAGCTTTCGGCATTGATGCCGTGCGGCAAATCTTGCAGCGCGTCAAACTCGAGTGGTAAATCGCTCGCGCCAACGATCTCATAGTTTTGCTCACTGGCAAAAAGACCGTTCAACACAAGCGCATTCAAGGCGTGACCACCCTTATAAGAGCGGAACTTCCCGTAAATTGGCATACCCGCAAGTGCCAAGTCGCCGACAGCATCTAGGAGCTTGTGACGCACGAACTCATCTTCATAACGCAAACCATCGGTGTTCATGATCTTATCTTCATCAACAGCGATTGAATTTTCGAGCGAAGAACCGAGCGCATAGCCCGCTTGGCGCAAAACCTTAGCATCACGCATAAAGCCAAATGTGCGTGCAGATGCGACATCTTCAGCGTAACGGGCCGGTGTCCAATCAAAGATCATACGCTGACGACCAATGACGTTGCTTTCAAAATCAATCTCAACATCAAAAGCGCGACCATTATATGGTTCTAGCGCAGCAAAGGCGTCGTTTGAACGCACAATGATGGAACGTTTGATTTTGATGAATTTCTTTTCGGCTGGCTGCAACGTGATGCCGTTTTCAACTATCGCATCAACATATTTCTGCGCACTGCCGTCCAATACAGGACACTCAGGACCATCGACGACGAGAAGAGCATTGTCGATACCCAAACCAGAAAGCGCAGAAACCACATGCTCGATCATTGAGATCGTGCCGCTGTCGCCCAAATCGACGGCTGTGCACAAATATGTGCGCGCTACACGGTCATGCACCAGTGCAAATGAATCGGACATGTGTCCGTCTTCATATTTGCGGCAAATCGATAGACCGCTGTTTGGTGGAGCTGGTTGAATGATCAGGCTGGAAGGCTGCCCATTATGCACGCCAATACCTGTGAAGCTTAAGGGTGATGCAACAGTATACTGTTTTGTTGCGAGTCTGTTCATACTAAATGCCCCGAGTTCAGCATCCAACTAGATGCCACCAATGCTCCACTATGCACTGAAACTAGTAAACAAAAAACACCCTACGCGAAAGACGCATAGGGTGTTTTTTTTACAACAGTGCCCAGAAAACTTAGCCGTGGCGCTTTAAGAAGCTCGGGATATCCAGCTGTTCTTTCTTTGGCTGTGCCTGCGCTACAGGGCGACCGGTTTGGTCCAAATTGCCCTTTGCACCTGGTGTTTCAGGGCGACGCGCTGGCGCGCTCGCTTCGACCGCGCTGCGCGCTGCAACATCATCTGCACCAGGTGCAGCTTGTTCAGCATCTTTGCCTGCAATACCAACATTGCTTGCCAAGCGGCGGAACAATGCACGTGCATTACGCGGCTCTTCTTCGCTTGGCGCAGCAGTTTGTTGCATCGCTTCACGTGTCGGTGCTGGCAAATCTTCGGCCCGTGGCATTCTGCGCGGCGCAGCTGGACGTTGCGCTGATTGCGGCACATATGTTTGTACTGGCTCAACATCTTTGACCTGCGGACGGTCTTCAACAGACGCAGAAACAGGCTCCGCGGAAGGAATATAAGGCTCAACCGTCACATCGCTTGATGACGACACTTCAACCTTT
>CAJXLH010000307.1 GCA_913055925.1 uncultured Maritalea sp.
CCATAACATGGGTGATCATTGGATCAATTTGGATTTTGCCATCCATATACCAATCAACAATTTTCGGCACATCGGTTCGCCCCTTAGCACCGCCAAAGGCCGTGCCCCGCCAGTTGCGGCCAGTCACCAATTGGAATGGACGCGTTGAGATTTCTTGGCCCGCACCGGCTACACCGATGATGATCGAGGTGCCCCACCCCTTATGGCAACACTCCAGCGCTTGGCGCATCACATCAACATTGCCGATGCACTCGAAAGAATAGTCAGCGCCACCTTTAGTGAGGTCTACAAGGTATGGAACAAGATCGCCTTCAACTTCTTTTGGGTTCACGAAATGGGTCATACCAAATCGTTCGCCCCATGCTTTGCGGCTAGGGTTGATGTCTACCCCCACGATCATGTTGGCACCAGCCAGCCGCGCGCCTTGAATGACATTGAGCCCGATCCCGCCCAGGCCGAACACGACCACATTGTCGCCCGGCTGCACTTTTGCGGTGTTGATGACTGCGCCAATGCCGGTGGTCACCCCACAGCCAATATAGCAAATCTTGTCGAACGGCGCGTCTTCGCGCACTTTGGCCAATGCAATTTCAGGCACAACGGTGTGGTTGGAAAAGGTCGACGTGCCCATATAGTGAAAGGCTTTTTCGCCCTTGATTGAAAACCGGCTAGTGCCATCTGGCATCAAACCTTGACCCTGAGTTGTGCGGATTTTCTGGCACAAATTGGTCTTGCCGGATGTGCAATAATCGCATTCCCGACATTCAGGCGTGTAGAGTGGGATTACGTGATCGCCTTTTTTGAGGCTCGTTACATCTGGTCCCACATCAACCACAACACCAGCGCCCTCGTGACCCAAAATCGCCGGAAAAATGCCCTCGGGGTCGGCACCAGACAACGTGAATTCATCAGTATGGCAAATACCCGTTGCCTTAATTTCAACCAGCACTTCGCCTGATTTTGGCCCCTCTAGTTCCACATCGCGAATCTCAAGCGGTTTGCCTGCTTCAAATGCCACTGCTGCCTTGGTTTTCATATTGCCTCCCGTTTGCAATCGCGCCGCTGCGCTGCATTCAGGCAATGCTAGCAAGCCAATTCATTGGGGGACAAGCTGAATTTTTGTCATCACCCGCACGATGTTGTGAGAACCAAGTGCGACGATATAACATACGCTAGCGTATTTTATTTTGATCGCCTGCCCACTATGCTGAGTTGCAAACAAGATTTAGGGGATCAAAAATGTCACAATTTTTCATGCGATCGAACAAGTGGCTGTTGGCGGCGGCACTGCTGTCACTTGCTGCAACCGCGCTGCACCTCATCGTCGGCACGCCAGAGCTGATGCATCCGGTCTACAATTCAACCGCGCCAGCCGTTTCGATTGCCACGGTTGAGGTCATGTGGAATGGGATTGCGCTTTTGTGCGTCGTCACGGCAGCGATATTGCTCTATGCCGCCGTAAAGCCAAACGTCGCGTACGAATTATCGCTGGCCGTTCTCGCGATTTTTGTGGGCATGACGGGACTGTTCTTGGTGATCGGCTATGCGCGTTTCGGCGAGTTTAACAGCCTACCGCAATGGCAGTTTTTCGGGCTGTTGCCAATATTGATCACCGTCGGCCTCTTCCGCAGGAAAAGCTAGCGGCGCCTAGTCACCCGTACGTTCAAAAGCACCGCGCACCGTCGCGGTGCATTCCGTGCCCATCCCTGCCAACGCGGCCAACGCTGCGGGCAACTCGACCTTTACCTGGGCCCATGTATTCACCTTGGTTTCGCTCACGGCGTTCATCGCATAGCGCACCGTGGCTTTCACGCCTTGGTTTTCTGCCTTTGCAGCTGAAATTTGATAGATCACTGACGCATGGCCACGCTCGCCGACCTTTTGCCAATCAAAATTACCAAACTCCGGTGAAAAGTCAGTCGGCAGATACGGTTTGGAAAAGGTGATCGACTTATTGAGCGGGTTCTCGCTGAACCGAGACGCCATTTGGTCCATTCCTGATGGGCAACCAACAATTTTCCGATCTGTCATTTTTGATGTCCAATGGCCATCTTTCAACTGAAAGGCACCACCAACCTCAAACAAATCTATCGGCACATCTTCTGGAATGTCGGAAAGATCAATCGTTGGTTTTTCAGTAAAATCAGACGCTGTGATCACGCGACCACCATCAGTGCCGGGCGCCAAAACTTGCACATTACCGTCGCCGCCCATCGATTTTTCAATCTCTGCCAATGGTGCGCTTGTTAACCGTGCAGGCTTACCCTCTTCCATAATCACCGCTGTCGGCTGTTCACCGTTGGGCAAAGCGTGCTCGCTGCCAAAAAGCACTTGGGCTTCGTTGGCGCTTAGCGGCTTTTGTTCATATTTCGGCTCACCATTTTCATCACGTGTGATCAAAATGATGTCGCCGGTGGCAGCAAGTGCGGGCAAAGCGGTAAGAATAGCGAGAAACGCAGCGGCTTTGAACTTCATAAGGGCAAACTCTTCACTCGATTTAATGGGATGATTTGCGGTTACGCCGGAAAGTAAATCTAGTTAGTAGGCCTACAACATGAACTGCTTACGCAGTGAGTAATTTGGGCTTCCGACGCAACCAACTGTTTTCAAGACACAAAATATCAACCATGCGAGGCAATTCTAGCTATGGATTTCCCTAGGATATATTGTATTTTGCGTATGTCTGGCGTGGGAACACGCGGTTTTGCTTGGCGTTGAGGGAGCGCCAATGGGTCTATGTTGTCGAGCATTGAGTTTTCAGAGAAGATTTTTGCTAGCGCAGATCGCGAAGAGATTTGGCAGCATTGCCAAAGCTACTTTGAGCAGTTCGGCTTTGATGGCTTAATCTATCTCGACGCAAAACAAGATGATGTCGATTTCCTCTCAAACTTTCCGCAATATTGGGTCGATCACTATGTTGATCAGGGATACGAAAAAATCGATCCCTTTCTGTCCTATTGCTGCCGTTCAGACGGGCTCACCCTTACAGGTGCTGATTTTCTAAACAGATATAATTATCTCACCGCAGAACAAAGAAACCTCATCAATGAAGCCAGTGAAACCGGTTACGCTGCGGGCTTTGCGGCACCATTTCGCGTCATGGGACCGCAAGGGGCTGGTGGTTGGAATTTTCTAAGCGAAATGTCGGCGACCGACGTTGAAAAGACCGTTGAGGAGCATGGCACTGCGCTTCATATGGCAGGCATGTTTGCGCATACAGCGCTTTCAGATTGCCCACAACCTCACGATTGCGCACTCACCCCACGCGAAAAGGAAGCCTTAACCTGGCTT
>CAJXLH010000308.1 GCA_913055925.1 uncultured Maritalea sp.
ATTGTTGTGTTTACCGATCCAACTACTGGTGGCGTAACCGCTTCTTACGCGATGCTTGGTGATATTCACATTTCAGAACCGAACGCTTTGATTGGTTTTGCCGGTCAACGTGTGATTGAACAAACAATTCGCGAAAGCTTGCCAAAGGGCTTCCAGCGCGCCGAATATCTTTATGATCACGGCATGGTGGATATGGTTGTGCACCGCCACAATCTACGCCCAACGATTGGCAAACTCATCGGTGTGCTCACCAAATCTCCATTGAACGATATGGAAATTGAGGCACCGAAAAAGCAAACTGTTCGTGACGCTATTGTTGCGGCAGAGGGTGTAGATGATGATGTGGACAATGCGCCAGCCGAAGACGCTGAAAGCGTAGATAGCCCACCTGTCGCACACGCAGAATAAGCGTGACCCGCACCGAAGAAATTACGCAGCGCCTTTTGGCGCTGCATCCCAAAAAGCTTGACCTATCTCTTGATCGCTTGCGACGCTTGCTCGCAACGATGGGCAATCCTGAGCGCAATTTGCCACCGGTCATTCATGTGGCGGGCACGAATGGCAAAGGATCAACTATTTCCTTTATGCGCTCCATTTTGGAAGCGGCGGGCAAAAAGGTTCATGTTTACACTTCCCCTCACTTATGTCGCTTCCACGAGCGTTTTCGGTTAGCGGGAAAGCTTGTTTCGTCTGAACGCTTAAATGCGTCGATGGAACGTATTGAGAAAATCAATGCGGGTGAAACAATCACCTTTTTTGAGATTACCACTGCTGTTGCATTTGATCTTTTCACTCAAGTAGACGCGGACTATGTGCTGTTGGAAACAGGCCTAGGCGGACGGCTGGACAGCACCAATGTGGTGCCTAACCCGCTTGGTTGTGTCATTACGCCTATTTCCATCGACCATGTTCAGTTTTTAGGCGATACCGTTGACAAGATTGCCTTTGAAAAGGCGGGCATATTAAAGCCCGGGGCGAAAGCGGTTTTTGCGCGCCAACCAAGTGATGCACTGGCAGTGCTAGAAGAACAAGCCGCAAAACATGGCATAGTGCCATTTGTCGGCGGACAAGATTTTGACGGCTATCCAGAGCGTGACCGTTTTGTCTATCAAGACACCAATGGTCTTGAAGATTTGCCGCAGCCGCACCTTAAGGGCCACCACCAATTTGAAAATGCAACAACGGCCATTGCGGCCCTAAAACACTTTGGCGCTGATATCTCTTCCGAAGATATTGCCAATGGCATTCAAAATGCCGTCTGGCCCGCACGTATGCAGCCTTTGCCGGGCTTATTGGAAGATATGTTGGTAGAGGGGAGCGAACTTTGGCTCGATGGTGGACACAATGTGGCTGGTGCCCAGGTTTTGGCGCAAGGTTTAGGTGATCTCAACGATAAGAAGTCGCGCCCGCTCACGCTTGTTCTCGGCATTTTGGCCAATAAGGACGTGAAGGGCTATCTGCAAAGCTTCAAAGGTTTGGCGCGTTCGATTATTACCATTCCGGTACCTGAAGACGACTTGACGACCAATGCAGGCAGCGCGCCGAGCGATGTTGCAGAAATTGCCGTGAGGGAAGGTTTTGCGGCGACCGCAGCGCCAAATCTTGAAGCAGCATTGGAGTTGGTGCCACGTGACGAACCGCAGCGCGTTGTGATTTGTGGCTCGCTTTATCTCGCGGGTGATGTGTTGATGCAAAACAAAACGCCGCCTGAATAGTGAGCCTGGAAATGTTGATACAAGTGATCACTGCTATCTCGTTGTTCTTGGCCCCGCTACAAAAACCTTCCCCGACAGAAGTTTTCATCGGGGAACATGTTGACGATGGCCCTAGCAGGATAATTGCTTTCGATCATGTTTTTACGTTCGCGATGCCTCCCTGGGTTGACATCGCACGAAACAGATCAGAACAGCTTCATATTGAAAGTTCATACGATAATGACTTCTTTGTAAACTTGTCACCACGCTGGAGATTCCCATGGCAGAATGGTGTTGAATATAGTTTTCGAATTCGTCAGTCTGAACGAGACGCAGCAACTTGGCTTCGAGCTGAATTTGAGGGCCGATTTCTGGGTAACTGCCCAAATCCTGCGAGAGAACAATTGGATGCCAAAGGAAGTGCCTTAGACGGGCTTACATTATATCTATGCCCTTCGACTCGCGACAACCCCAAACTGGGTCGCATAAACTTAGCTGCTACACTGTCGAAAAATTCTGTTGGCGCAATAATTAGTGCGCAATGGGATGTTCGCAGCTTCGACTTAGCTGATCCCGACAGCTATTCTAGCCATTTAGAAGAAATCGCCTTGGCGGCCTTACGGTTTCGTACCGGCTCCAGAATTGTTTCATGGAGAGGATGGCCAAACAAAGCACCTCATTTGAACAGATAACTCGCGAAAATCAAAACGCCGCCTGAATAATCAAGCGGCGTTTTTAAAAACATTACGACTAAAGATCAGCTAAGCCGCAAACTCTTCGAGCCACTTCACAAATCCTGAATTGGTGAGTGTCGCCCCGACTTTCATGTCGACAACCTCACCACCTTTGAACAGCAAATAAGTTGGCATATTGCGTACGCCATATTTACTTGTGATTTCAGGGTTATCACCGCAGTTTAGCTTCACGATTTTGACGCGCTCGCCAAGTTCTTGCGCAGCATGTTCCAAAACGGGATCCATAACTTTGCAAGGCGCACACCATTCTGCCCAGAAATCAACCAATACCGGCTGGTTTTGATCAATCACTTCGGCTTGAAAGTTGGCGTCGGTTACATCAGCGAGCATTGCCATCGTCCTTTACGCCGCGTGGCCTTCAAGCCACTTCACAAGACCTGCTTTTGGCTCGCCAGCGCCAACTTTCATGTCAGCCGCTTCGCCGCCTTTGAACAAGATCATGGTTGGGATTGAGCGAATACCATATTGGGCAGCAACATTTGGGTTCTCGTCAACATTGACTTTGACGATCTTAACTTTGCCTGCCATTTCCGAAGAGATTTCATCAAGAACAGGTGCAATAGCCTTACATGGACCGCACCATTCCGCCCAGAAATCAACTAAAACTGGTACATCTGAACTTAGGACTTCGTCCGAAAATTGGCTTTCTGAAACTTGGGTGGTCATGACCATTCCCTTTCTATTCAAGTTAGTCAGTTGATCTGAACCTAAGAAGAGTCGCTCCTGGGTTCAAGCAAATCACGCTGAGGTGAACGATTTTGCATGCATTTAGAATTCAGAATCTAGCATTTCACTGATCGTTAGATTTTC
>CAJXLH010000309.1 GCA_913055925.1 uncultured Maritalea sp.
ATTGAAAGCCTTGAAGTGGCCGATATCTTGAAAGACAGCGACTTGACCCGCTTTGCAGTCCAGGGCGGCAAGTCTGCTTACAAAGTCTATTGTTCACAGTGTCACGGTGGTGGTGCGGAAGGTGCCGCTGGATATCCAAACTTGAACGATGATGATTGGCTCTGGGGCGGTACGATTGATGATATCTATCTCACCATTGCGCACGGCGTTCGCTATGAACCGGATGAAGATACACGCCTTTCAGAAATGCCAGCCTTCGGCGACATTTTGGAAACAGCGGATATCCGCGCAACAGCAGACTATGTGGCAAGCCTATCTGGTATTGAGCATGACGCATTGCATCTTGAGCAAGGCAAAGCGGTTTACGAAGAAAACTGTGCGGCCTGTCACGGTGAAAGCGGCGAAGGTATTCGTGAGCTTGGAGCGCCAAAGCTTGATGATGCCTTGTGGCTATATGGCGGCACGGTCGACGAGATCGCAGCACAAATCGCGGCACCAAAGCATGGCATGATGCCTGCTTGGCAAGCGCGGTTGGGTGATGCCACCGTTAAACAGCTTGCGGTTTACGTTCACTCATTGGGTGGCGGCGAATAAGCCAAAAAACGCGTTTCCTTGGAGGGAACCAACCCCGGAGCGGCTCTGCCGTCCCGGGGTTTTTTGTTGTGATTATGCAGCGATTGGAGCCTGCAAGCGGTTGGCGATTTCGGCCACTTTCGCGCCCAAGAGCTTGGCCGTTTCCAGATCAGCCTTGGTCGGGCCATGTTCTGGACCTTGGTCGGCATTTGATTGCGCCAACGCGCCAATAGAGCCGCCAAGTCGGTTCACATCTTCCAAAGAGCCTTGGGATGAATTGTTGCCCGGCGCTAGGCCAAGCGGTACCCAAATCATGCCATGCTGTGCGGCGAGAACTTGCATTTGTTGCAATGTACCGTGCTTGTCGCCATTTTGGCTGGCGGAGTTTGTAAAACCGGCGGCAACCTTGTCCTGCCAGCCACGTTCTGCCCAAACTTTGGAGGTTTTGTCGGCGAAGGTTTTGAACTGCGCAGAAACGCCGCCCATATAGGTCGGCGAACCAAAGATGATGGCGTCTGCCGCGTCCAATTTGTCCCAATTGTCGTCGATCTCTTCTACTGAGATCAGATGAACTTCATCATTCGTGTTAAGGGCTGCCCCGTCGCGCACGGCTTCGGCTTGTCGTTGGGTGTGGCCATATCCTGAATGATAAACAACGGCTACTTTTGACATAGGTCTTACTCTTTTTGTTCCAAATTTGTTGTTGCGATGCGAACTGAAAATTTCGTCTCGCTTGACGTAAAGATGCGAATTGGGATAAAAAACGCAAGAAGGCACTATTTTGTAATGTAGGTACAAAAAGTATACCATAACCGACAGTAGGAGCAATTTGTTGAATAATTGCAGGTGGTTAGGCGTTTCATGGTAGAAAATTGGAGATCGAAAAATGTGTGATCTTGAGCATCGAATTGGCATGGCAATCCCGGATTCGATTTCGGATGAAGAAAGAAGCCAGCTCTGCCCTGTGCTTTACGCCATTGGGCAATTGGGCGGCAAATGGAAGCTTGTTGTGTTGCACAATTTGGTCGATCAACCGATGCGATTTGGCGAGTTACGACGCGCCATTCCTGACATTACCCAGCGCATGTTGACCCTGACATTGCGTGAGTTGGAAGCCGATGGCATCGTCAACCGCAAGGTTTTTGAGGTTGTGCCGCCGCATGTTGAATATTCGCTCACCCCGCTTGGTGAGCAGCTGCAGCCGGTGATGGAAAGCCTGCGCGTTTGGGGTCGAGCGCATTTGGCTGAACGCACAAAAGACGCGGCTTAGCCGATATTTTCTTTCAAAAAGTCGGCCACCGCGCGCGTCGCTGTGGGCATGAATTTTTGGTTGGGATAGATCAACCATGCTGCCGTGTTGAAACTCGTAGCCGTCACTTGCCATTCCGGCAAAAGTGCTTCCAACGCGCCGTGCTCAAGCGCTTCTCTGGTCAACCAATCGGGCAACAAGGCTGGCCCCAATCCCAGCTTCGCTGCTTGCAGGAGAGCTAACGGATTGGACAAATGTGTTCGGCCGGATACCGAGACCAGTTTGGTTTTTCCCTCGCGCTTGAAACGCCACTGATCGCGATATTTAGGTAAATCAAGGAGCAGGCAGTCCTGGTGACTGAGTTGCTGCGGTTTATCTATGCGCAATTTGAGGTGCGGTGCGGCGACGATTTGGTATCGTGTGTCCATCAGTTTGACGCATTTGAAGTCGCCTTTTGGCGTGTCGGTCAGCCTGATTGCGAGATCAATTTGGCCGCTCACTAGGTCCACATTTTGATCTGTGAGCGAAAGGTGTAGCTCGATTTGTGGCAGGTGGTGCTTAATCTTGGGCACCAGCGGCAATAGCATTTGATTGCCAAAGGCTGTTGATGCTGTGAGCCTAACTTTGCCATGCGGGCGTTTGTCTTGTGCTTTTAGTTTCCGATCCGCCTCGCTAAGCCCTGCAACCAACGGCGTGATGTCAGCGAGATATGATTTGCCCGCTTGGGTGAGCTGCATCTGCCGTGTTGTGCGGTGGAATAAGCTAACGCCCAACTGCGCTTCAATATTTGAAATGGTTCGTGAAACCGCGCTTGGGTCAATATTGTGCAGGCGTGCAACCTTTGCAAAGCTCAGATGCTCGGCAACATCAATCAGTAGTTGTAGGTCCTTGGTATCCATTCATGCAAAAATAGCATGAAATAGATGTAAGGTATGCCCTTTATTGTAAATCTCAAATCAATATGCTCGTTTGGAAAACCAGTTGGAGAATTTATGGTCGACCTATCACATTTAGAAGGCAAAACGGTATTTATTACTGGCGCAAGTCGCGGGATTGGTGAAGCCACCGCGCGCTTGTTCGCCTTGTCAGGTGCGCATGTTGTTTTGGCGGCGCGAAGCAAAAACGCTATTTCGGCGATCGCTGAAGAATTGAACGCGAACGGCTTTAAGGCAACAGCGATTGCTTTGGATGTTGCGGACCCTGAAGTGGTTGAAAAGGCAATCACGTCAATTGAGGGGGGCGTCAATATTCTTGTGAACAATGCTGGACTGATCGATCCGATTGCCCGAATTGATGAAAGCGATCCGGCGGCGTGGGGCAACATTATTGATGTGAATTTGAAGGGCCCATATTACGCAACCCGTGCTGCGCTGACCAAAATGATTGAAAATGGTGCTGGCACGATTATCAATATCAGTTCAGG
>CAJXLH010000310.1 GCA_913055925.1 uncultured Maritalea sp.
GGCAAGTTTTTGAGGAAAAACAATATCGATGAATTGCCGCAGCTCATCAATATTTTACGTGGCGATATGTCGTTTGTGGGCCCCCGCTGTCACCCGATTGGAATGCTCGCGGCTGGACAACTCTATGAAAATCTAGTGCCGAGCTATCATGCTCGCCACAAAACTGTCCCCGGTTTGACAGGTCTAGCACAACTCAACGGTTATCGCGGCCCAACGACAAACAAGGAACGCGCGATAAAGCGTATTGCCTTTGATCGGCTTTATCTGCGTAAGCAGAGTTTTACGCTCGACCTCAAAATCATCGCCCTAACTGCATTCAAAGAAATGTCGGGGGGCACGGGGTGCTAGACACAAGCAACAACCACCCAACTCCAGCGCGCCGAAAGTCCATCCTGGTCACCGGAGGTGCTGGTTTTTTAGGCTCACATCTGTGCGAAAAATTGTTGGCCCAGGGCCATCATGTCATTTGCGTGGACAATTTACTCACTGGCCAACAGCGCAATATCGACCATCTTCGGTCCAATATTCGCTTCACCTTCATCGAACACGACGTGCGCGCGCCCATCGATTTAAATGTCGAAGAGATCTACAACCTCGCCTGCCCCGCTTCCCCAATTCATTATCAAAACGACCCGATCAAGACGGTTCAAACCTGTGTCCTTGGCGCCATCAACATGCTCGAACTGGCAGCTAAACAAGGCGCCAAGATCTTGCAGGCCTCAACGTCAGAGATTTACGGCGACCCGCAGGTTCATCCACAACCCGAGCATTATTGGGGCAACGTCAATCCCGTGGGTGTGCGCTCCTGTTATGACGAAGGCAAAAGATGCGCAGAAACCTTGTTTTTCGACTACGCCCGCCAAGAAGCGCTTAACATTCGAGTTGCCCGCATTTTCAACACCTACGGACCACGTATGAAAGAAGATGATGGACGTGTTGTCTCCAATTTCATCGCGCAGGCCTTGAGAAATCACCCCCTGACGGTTTTTGGTGACGGATCGCAAACGCGATCATTTTGCTATGTCGATGATTTAGTCGATGGACTGATTTCACTTATGGATGCGCCAAACGATGTCCCCGCCGTCATGAATATCGGCAACCCTTCAGAGATCGATGTTCACAGCCTCGCAAATGAGATTATCCGCCAATGCAATTCGCGCTCCAAGTTGGTGAACAAACCACTGCCACAAGATGACCCCGTTCGGCGAAAACCTGATATCCAGCGTGCACGCCGATACCTAAATTGGGAACCCGCAACCAACTTGTCGCAAGGGCTCGAGCGCACCGTTGCGCACTTCAAAAACGAAATGCTGAAATGCGAGCAAGCGTCATGAAAAAAGCCTTGATAACCGGTGTCACCGGACAGGATGGCTCTTACCTCGCCGAACTGTTGCTTTCCAAAGGATATGAAGTTCATGGCGTCAAACGCCGCTCATCGTCTTTCAACACGCAACGCGTCGACCACATTTATCAGGCGCCACAGTCAGAAAACGTGAACTTTCATCTGCACTATGGCGACCTCACAGACACCTCAAACATTACACGTCTAATCAGCGATGTTCGACCAGATGAGGTATACAATTTCGCCGCGCAGTCACACGTCGCGGTGTCATTCGAAACGCCCGAATACACAGCAAATGTTGATGCAACCGGTGCCCTTCGCATCCTTGAAGCAATTAGGTTTTTAAACCTCAGCCACCACACACGTTTTTATCAAGCCTCAACTTCTGAACTCTACGGCATAGCGCAGCAAGTACCGCAGTCCGAAACGACGCCATTTTATCCTCGATCGCCATACGCAGCCGCCAAGCTCTACGCCTATTGGATGACTGTGAACTACCGCGAAAGCTACAATATATTTGCGTGCAACGGCATCCTTTTCAACCATGAAAGTCCCCGTCGCGGCGAAACATTCGTCACCCGCAAAGTCACCCGAAGCTTTGCCCACATGGCCTATGGTTTGGAGCGCTGCCTATATATCGGCAACATCGACGCAAAACGTGATTGGGGCCACGCACGAGACTATGTACGCGCCAGCTGGCAAATGCTGCAGAAGGACCAACCGCAGGATTTTGTCATCGCCACGGGCAAACAGCATTCTGTACGAGAATTCATCTTGTGGACTGCAGAAGAGCTGGGCATCGAACTTCAATTCTCCGGCGAAGGGACTGATGAAATTGGTACCGTTGTGTCGGCAAACCCAGAAGTTGCACCGCATATCCGAAAGGGCGATGTGATCGTGCGCATCGACAAGCGATATTTTCGACCCGCAGAAGTGCAGAGCCTTCTTGGTGACGCTTCAAAAGCAAAAAAAGAGCTTGATTGGCAACCGACCATCACCGCGCGCCAACTATGTGCTGAAATGGTAGCCCACGATTTAGCGGAAGCTAGACGTATCGCGAGTTCCCACAAACAATCACTTGAAGTACCCCAGCTCAATGTCGTTTGATCTAACAAACAAAAGGATTTGGGTTGCGGGGCACAACGGCATGGTCGGCTCCGCGCTGGTTCGTCATCTTGCAAAATTTCCCTGCAGCACAATAACAGTTGAACGTTCCGAACTTGATCTACTCGATCAAAAACAAACCGAGGCTTGGGTCAAAAACAATCAACCGGACGCCATCATTGTTGCGGCTGCCAAGGTCGGCGGCATTCTCGCCAACAAAACTGAGCCTGCAGCGTTTCTATACAACAATCTCGTCATAAGCTCGAACGTCATTCATGCCGCGCATTTAGCTAATGTGGACCATCTTCTGTATCTCGGATCAAGCTGCATTTACCCCAAAGATGCGCAAACCCCAATTGATGATAACCAGCTTCTAACCGGACCTCTAGAGCCGACCAACCAATGGTACGCGATCGCAAAAATCGCAGGTGTTAAAATGGTCGAAGCTTATAGACATCAATATGGCCGGAACTACATTTCCGCCATTCCAACTAACCTTTATGGCCCCAACGACAACTTCGACTTAAAGGCCTCTCATGTGCTACCAGCATTGATCAACAAGGCGCATCTGGCAAAAACAAGGTCGTCTCCCAAGCTCACCATCTGGGGCACCGGCAAACCAAAACGTGAATTTTTACATGTCGATGACTGCGCATCCGCGCTCATCCACGTTCTTAAAAACTACGACAGCGATGCGCCGATCAATATTGGTACCGGCACCGACATTTCCATTCGAGAACTTGCAGTGCTGGTCTGCGAATGCATCGGCTTTACTGGCGAGCTCGAAAACGATCT
>CAJXLH010000311.1 GCA_913055925.1 uncultured Maritalea sp.
CGGGTTACCCAAGCCTACACCTCAATCTCAAATCTCCAAAAGCGGCAAGACGAACTCCGTCGTGACGCCATTAAGAAGCTCGGCAATCTCAACGCCTAGAGCGCTGGCGGCAACAAAAGGAATAGTTAAATGAAAGCACTTTATACCGCATCAACTGGCATGGCAGCGCAAGAGCGTAACGTTGAGATCATCTCAAACAACATCGCCAACATGCGCACCACTGGTTTTAAGCGCCAACGCGCAGACTTCCAAGATCTCTTGTATCAAGTCTATCGCCGCGCGGGTTCAGACTCTTCATCAAACGGCACGCAGCTTCCAACCGGCGTAGAAATCGGTTCTGGTGTTAAAACCGGTGCCACTCCGCGCATTATGAGCCAAGGCAATGTGGCCCCAACAGAAAAAGAACTCGACGTCGCTATTCGTGGCGAAGGCTTTTTCTCGATCACCCTGCCGGATGGTCGAACCGGCTATACCCGTGACGGCTCATTTGAACGTGACTCACAAGGCCAATTGGTAACAATCGAGGGCTATCTGGTTCAGCCTGGCATCACCATTCCGGACACAGCGCGGTCAGTTTCGATTGCCGCGGACGGCACAGTTCAGGCTTTCTTGAACCAAGACGCTACACCAACAACCCTTGGTCAGTTGCAGCTTTCTCGCTTCGTCAACAAGGCGGGCCTCGAGTCAGTTGGTGAGAACCTTTACGTCGAAACCGCCGCCAGCGGCCCCGCTCAAACGGGCACCGCAAACTCTGATGGCTTCGGCAACCTGCTGCAAGCGCACCTTGAGCTAGCGAACGTCAACGCCGTGACCGAGATTGCTGATCTGATCGCCGCGCAACGCGCTTACGAGATGAATGCTCGTGTGATCTCTGGTGCAGACCAGATGCTCCAAGCAACTTCTCAACTTCGCTAGGGGCTGATCTAAGATGAAACGCTTCTCTCAAATAATCACTGCAGCAACCTTTAGTTTGCTTGCCACCGCCACCGCCGCTTTCAGCGCGCCAACGCTAAAACAGCATGTGATTGTAAATACAAAAATCGTCACGGTTGGCGATATGTTCAACGATGCTGGCGCACTGGCTGAAAAGGGTCTCTTTATGAGCCCAAAACCAGGCACCACCGGTAATGTGCCGTTGGCTTCAATTGCCCTTGCCGCCGAGCGCGCGGGCCTAAGCTCCTTTGATGATGCTGGCCTTTCAGCTGTCCGTGTTGAACGAGCCGGGCTAGCCATCAACCGTGACTTCTTGAACAATCTGATGGCTGACGAATTGCGCAACCGCGACATGCTCAAGCCAGAACATATGGTTGAATTCAACAACTTTGGCGGCTTTCAAACTGTGCACGCTGCAACCAATCAGCATATGCCGGTAGAGGTTGTGGATTTCTACTTCAATCGCCAGTCAAACCGCGTGCAGGCAAAGCTTAGTGTCGCCGGTCAAACAAAACCGCTTACGCTTGATGGCACAATCGACATCTTGGCCCCAGCAGCACATCTGCGCCGCACCATGACAAAGGGCGAAATTGTCGACATCAACGACATTGAATTCCGCCCAACACCAATTCGCTTTGGTCAAACAAATGGCGAATTGGACGTTACCAACATTCTTGGCAAAAGCCTGACCCGCACCGTGCGTGAAAACACAATGCTTCGCCCATCTGATTTGTCTGAGCCGATCATCATTGGCCGCAATGATGTGGTGACCATCTTGTACCGCCAGGGCCCACTTAAGTTGACCGTTAAAGGTCAGGCTCTTCACGCAGCCAGCAAAGACCAAACCGTGACCGTTATGAACCTCATGTCGAAAAAGATGGTTCAAGGCATCGCAACAGGCACCGGCACAGTCGTAATCACAAATGACCCAACTCGCTTGGCGAGCCGATAGGGAGCATTCAAAATGAAACTTTTCAAAATCATCACAATCATTGCTCTTGGTGCCAGCTTGGCTGCATGCACAACCGCAAACCGCCTTTCAAGCATTGGTAAAGCCCCGGCTTTGACAACCATTGAAAACCCAACCGCTCAAGCAGGTTACAAACCCGTTTCAATGCCAATGCCAGAACCTGAGCGCGTGGCTTATTCACCGAACTCGCTGTTCATCTCTGGCTCACGTGGCTTCTTCAAAGACCAACGCGCAAGCCGTGTCGGTGACATCCTGACTGTTAACGTCACGATTTCCGACAAAGCTCAGCTTTCAAACAAAAGCTCTCGAGCACGCACAAGCACAAATGATGCGGGTGCTGGTGGCGTTGTGGGCTCAATCTTCAACAACATTGCGCCAAACGTAAATGCCAATGCAGCGATCGAACTTAGCTCTGGCACCAAAGACAGTGGCGATGGCAGCGTAAACCGCTCAGAACAGATTGAAACGCAGGTTGCAGCAGTAGTCATTCAGGTTCTGCCAAACGGCAACCTAGTGATTGAAGGTCGTCAAGAAGTTCGCGTGAACTTTGAAGTCCGTGATTTGATCGTTGCGGGCATTGTACGCCCAGAGGACATCGGTGCCCAAAACACCATCCCGTCAGCAAAGATCGCCCAAGCGCGGATCTCATATGGCGGACGTGGTCAGATCACTGACGTGCAGCAACCTCGTTACGGCTCACAATTCATGGACGCAATCCTACCGTTCTAATCCACGAACAAATGATTGCCAGTCAGCTTTCCCCAATTTGTTGATTGGCTCTCCCCAGAAGGGCACGGCTTTCCCCAATTTGCCGTGCCCTTCTCTATTTTGGAGAACATGTTACGCGGCGTTGTTGCGCCGATTTTGCGCCCAGTTGAAAATCAAAACACCGGCGATGATTGCAAAACCACCAATCGCAATCGCGCCCGAAAGCTCTTCACCAAGCAACAGTACACTTAGCACCGTGCCGACAAACGCAATGATGGGCCCGATCTGGCTGAGATAAACGGCTCCGGCGATTTTTTGCAAAACAAAGTAGAACGAAAAACCAAGCGAGAAAATTGCGACTTGGATCAGCAATGGCAACAACGGCATTTCGATCTGCGTAGGCGCAAGCGCCAAGTCCAGACCAGCCGCAAGAAACGAAAACATCCCCGCAATCAAAAGCATCAATGGTGCGAGCACAAAGGGCGAGGCACCTTCGGGCCAGAACTTGGATCGATAAACGTTGCCAATCGCCAAAAACAGCGGACCAGAAAGCGCCAACAAAACCCAAACAGGCTGCAAGTTGCCGCCGCCCAACTTGTCAGCGCTCAACGTCACCGCGCCGAGCAA
>CAJXLH010000312.1 GCA_913055925.1 uncultured Maritalea sp.
CGACTTACTGGCAAAAAGCCCTCACCCCAAGGCAACCCTTTATCGGCTGGTGCAAACGCTTACGAGCCAAGGCATGTTGGATTACGACCCGGATCGCCAGACATATGCACCTGGCGTACGTTTGGTTCGTTTGGCACATGCGGCGTGGCAACAGTCTTCCCTCGCTCCGATTGCAAAACCAATTCTCGACAGACTGTCAAAAGAATTGGGACAAACGATTCACCTTGCCCAGCTTGATAATGGTCAAGTTCTATATGTGGATAAGCGCGACGCGCAGCGCCCAATCGAGATGTTCTCCCAAGCCGGTAAGGTTGGCCCAGGCTATTGCACCGGCGTCGGGAAAGCGATGTTGGCCTATTTGGACGAAGAATCAAAACAAAAGGCGCTCGCAAAGCAAAGCTTTTACGCTTACACCGAGCACACACTCGCCGATATTGATGCGCTGACGGCCGAGTTAGCCGAAATCAAACAAACGGGCATTTCCTTCGACCGTGAAGAGCACGAGCCCAATATTATTTGCGTTGCCGTTCCAATTCTTGCCGACAGTGGTCGCGTTTTAGGCGGCCTTTCCATCACAAGTTCAACAAATCGTACATCCATCGAGCAGCTCAAAGAGTTTGCACCAAAGATGAAAGAAACCGCTTCTGAAATTGCGACTGCCTTGGCCAATTGGCAGTTCCCAAATCACTAGCTTGCAGAAAGACCAATCAAGATCCATCGGGAGGATTTATGTCTGGTGTAAAAATATCGAATGCGATCAAAAAGTATTCGTCAGTTCAGGTTATTCACGGCATCGACCTTCAAATCGATGATGGCGAGTTTTGTGTTTTTGTTGGGCCATCCGGCTGCGGCAAATCCACATTGCTACGGATGATTGCCGGACTTGAAGAAACGACCGATGGCAAAATCGAAATCGGCGCACGTGACGTTACGCGCGTTGATCCTGCCGAACGCGGCGTGGCCATGGTGTTTCAAACTTATGCGCTTTATCCACATATGAGCGTCGCCGAAAATATGGGTTTTGGCCTCAAAATGAATGGCGTACCGAAAGACGAAATCCAGCGCAAAGTTGGCGAAGCGTCCAAAATTCTGAAGCTTGACGAATATCTGGATCGCAAACCAAAAGCCCTATCTGGCGGCCAACGTCAGCGTGTTGCGATTGGCCGTGCCATTGTTCGTGGCCCGGAAGTGTTCCTGTTTGACGAACCGCTTTCTAACCTTGACGCCGAATTGCGCGTTGAGATGCGCGTCGAGCTTGCGCGGCTGCACAAAGAAATTGGCGCGACGATGATCTATGTGACTCATGACCAAGTGGAAGCAATGACGCTGGCGGACAAGATCGTTGTGTTGCGCGCAGGCAACGTGGAACAGGTTGGCTCGCCAATGCAGCTATATACTGACCCAGACAACAAATTTGTTGCGGGATTCATAGGCTCGCCTGGTATGAACTTTTTGGATGCGACGGGATCGTCTAAAGGCGTTGATATCCCGGCACTTGGAATGGTCGGCATCACCCCCAATGCATCACTTGGCGCTGAACCGACGAATGTCACAGCGGGCGTTCGACCACAGCACCTCACTATCGATGAAAATGGAGATGGGCTGATTGTTGATCTCGTCGAGCACCTTGGTGGTGTGTCCTATGTTTATTTGAACACGCCGACTGGTGAGCGATTTGTTGTTGAAGCCAATGCGGACGCATCGACACCAAAAGAAGGCACAAGCGTTTCGGTAGATTTTGCGCCAGAGAAGTTGATGCTTTTCAACAAAGAAACCGAACAGCGCATTCGTTAATCACCGCGCCAGCAATCGGTCCAGCGTCTGAAGGAAGTTGGACCGATCTGCTTTTGAGAACGACTTATTGAACGTCTGCACCTCACCTGTTTCCCGCAGCTCCTGCTTCAAATCACGCATCGCAATCGCCATCCCAATATTTTCTTCGGTGAAGGTTTTGCCGCGATGGTCAATGACAAGCGCCCCTTTATCAAGGCACCTCTTGGCCAAAGGGATATCTGCCGTCACAACGATATCTGCTGAGGTCACCTCTTCAGCAATCCAATCATCTGCCGCGTCTGCACTTTTGGGCACGATCACATGCTGAATCATGGGGTCGCGCGACGGGCGCAAACCGCCATTTGAAACAATAATAACCTTGCGCGCATATCTTTCTGCAACGCGAAGGACTTCAGATTTCACCGGACAGGCATCGCCATCAACATAGATTTGTGTCATCCGGCATCAATAGCCATTGGGCAATGAATTGCCAAGCTACTCAAGGATACGTTCTTGGACACTCGCACCGTCGACCAGGCTTGTGCCGGGGTAAAGCACAATGCTGTCCCCACCATTCAAACCAGAAACGATTTGCGCCTGCAGCCCGTTGTTTTGTCCGATCTGTACGATTTGTTTTGTTGCAGTTCCACCGTCCACCACGAACACCGCCCATTCTTTACCATCACGAAAGAGCGCGCTGGAAGGAACGAACAAGGCATTTTGATCTTCCCAAACGACAATCTTCACTTCAACGCGGAAACCATGCCCTAGATTTTGGCGTTGCTCCCATGGCTCTGTGAACTCAACAATGGCGTTGACGCGCTGTTCTTCAACGCCCAGTGCAGAAAACTTGGTGAACCCCCACGGATCGACGCGGGTTACCACCCCACCAAGGTCGTTTTGCCCACCCCAATTCGAGACAATTACGCGGTCGCCGACATGCACTTGAACAGCGTCACTTGAAAGCAATTCTACAACGATTTCCAATCCATTGGATGTATCGCCAATCTCAAGCACTGGCGCCCCCGCTGGGAGCGTCGTGGCGCTTTCCTGCAAGACACGTAGCACGCGCCCTGAAACCGGAGCGCGCAGTGAAATAACACCTTCTTCGGCCTCTTCAGATTGATCTCCGAACCCAATCAAAAGTGCCCTGGCATTAGAGACATCCGCTTCTCGCATCGCAATTGCCGCAGTGGCGGTGTCCAACGATGCAGCAGAAAGCAAAGCAACACGTTCAGCACGATCCAGCGCTGCTTGTGCAACAATGTCCTTTTCAAACAGCTGTTTTGTGCGTTGCAAATCAAGCTCAGCGAGATCTTTGTCAGCGACAGCCTTGGTGAGATCTGCCCGCGCTGCCTGCAACGCCGCTTCCGACGCTTTCACAGCCGCTTGTGCTTGTTCCTTTGTACGCACGTCTAGTGCGGCTGGGTTTGTGGGAAGCATTCGGGCGCGAACGGATT
>CAJXLH010000313.1 GCA_913055925.1 uncultured Maritalea sp.
CGAAGGCGCCAAAATCAATCACCTAACCTATATTGGCGACGCTGAAATTGGCGCGAAAACCAATGTTGGTGCAGGAACCATCACCTGTAACTATGATGGAAAGAAAAAATATAAAACGACCGTCGGAGTAGGGGCGTTCATCGGTTCCAACAGCGCATTGGTAGCGCCTGTAACAATTGATGATGGTGCCTATGTCGCTTCGGGAAGTGTCGTTACTCACAATGTAGAAAAAGACGCACTGGCCATTGGCCGTTCCAAACAAATCAACAAACCCGGCTACGCGGAAAAAATTCGCAAGCGCTGGGAAGAATAATGCTGAGGAAAATTTATGTGCGGAATCGTTGGAATTGTAAGCGATAAGCCGGTTGCGGATCGCATCGTTGACGCGTTAAAGCGACTTGAATATCGCGGCTATGACAGCGCCGGAATTGCGACATTTGATAATGGCATGATGGATCGCCGTCGCGCACCAGGCAAATTGACCAATCTGCAAGAGAAACTCTCAGCGGACCCAATCAAAGGCAATATTGGCATCGGCCATACGCGCTGGGCAACTCATGGCGCACCGACCGAAGCCAATGCTCACCCGCACATGACGGCGCGCGTTGCAGTTGTTCACAACGGTATCATCGAAAATTTCAAAGAACTAAAAGCCGATTTGGCCAAAGATGGCTACGAGCCGGTTTCTGAAACCGACACAGAAATGGTCGCGCTTTTGGTCTCTCGCGAATTGGATAAGGGTAAATCGCCTTTCGATGCCGCAGCCACAATTATACCTCAGTTGGATGGCGCATTCGCGCTGGCCATGATGTTCCATGGCGAAGAAAACTTGATAATCGGCGCACGCCAAGGGGCGCCGCTTGCAGTGGGTCACGGCGACGGCGAAATGGTTCTCGGTTCCGATGCGATTGCGTTGGCGCCGTTCACCAATCAAGTCACTTATCTTGAAGAAGGTGATTGGGCTGCGGTAACGCGCACGGATCTTAGAGTGTTTGCTCGTGATGGCACTCCAGTTGAACGTCCAATCACAATTGCAAACACAGGTGCAGAATCTGTCTCAAAAGGCAATCACCGACATTTCATGTCGAAAGAGATATATGAGCAGCCAGACACACTGTCACACACGCTTGCAAATTACGTAAATTTCGCTGAAGGAAAAATTCAATTTCCAGCAGAGATGCCTTTTGATTTCAAAAACCTATCAAGGCTGACAATCGCATCATGTGGCGGTTCATATTACGCGTCTTTGATCGCGAAATACTGGTTTGAGAAATACGCTCGATTGCCGGTCGAAGTCGATATTGCATCGGAATTTCGATATCGCGAGCCGCCGATGCCTGAGGGTGGCCTTGCATTGTTCGTTTCCCAATCCGGAGAAACAGCAGATACGCTTGCCGCGCTGCGTTATTGCGCGGAGCAGGGGCAACACATCGCATCGATTGTAAACGTGCAAGAAAGCACCATTGCGCGGGAGTCTGAAATTGTATTCCCGACGCTATGTGGACCGGAGATTTGCGTTGCGTCAACAAAGGCGACAACAGCACAACAGGCGGTTTTGGCGGCACTAGCTGTATATGCAGGTCGTCAGCGTGGCGTTCTTTCAGAAGCGGAAGAAGCTGAGCTTGTGCAGGCGCTGTCTAAATTGCCGGGTGCCATTTCTGGCGCACTGACATCTGAACCGCAAATTCAGGCGCTAGATAAATCGCTCTCAAAGGTAAAAGACATCTTCTATCTTGGTCGCGGACCTCACTATCCGGTCGCACTTGAAGGCGCGTTGAAGTTCAAAGAGATCACTTATATCCACGCGGAAGGCTATGCTGCGGGCGAACTAAAACACGGCCCAATAGCGCTGATCGACGAGAATGTGCCAGTGGTCGTCGTTGCGCCTTCAGATTCGTTACTTGAGAAGACGCTGTCCAACATGCATGAGGTCGCGGCGCGGGGCGGCAAAATCATTTTGATCACTGACGAAAAAGGTGCTGCGGTTGCAGGCGACGATATCACAGACCTCATATTGGTCCCAGAAGTGCATGAACTTGTGCAGCCAATTGTTGCAACGGTGCCGGTTCAGTTGCTTGCTTATCACACGGCTGTGTTCATGGGCACGGATGTAGACCAACCGCGAAATCTCGCAAAATCTGTGACAGTTGAGTAACAAAATCATCAACTTTGATAAAATGTTGATTTCCTGACCCGCTTTTGGCGGGTCGGGGATTGCACTTGGCTTCGCCGTGTTTATATAGGTCTGTATGAGCGAAAAACCCGACCAAAATCAGCATGATGATCACCACAAGGAAGCGACCGCTGGTCGCCGACTGACAAATTATTTTTTGACGGGTTTGGTCATCGCTGCACCTGTCGGGCTGACGATCTATATCACTTGGTCAATCATTCGATTCGTCGATGATTTCGTAAAGCCGCTCATTCCGCCACAATATAACCCCGATACATATTTGCCGATTGATATTCCGGGCTTTGGTCTGGTCATCGCGGCGATTGCATTGGTTATGCTCGGTTTTCTTACAGCAAACTTGGTTGGGCGTACGCTTGTCCAGTTTGGCGAAGAAATCTTACACCGTATGCCGTTTGTCTCGGTTTTGTATCGCGGTTTGAAGCAGATTTTTGAAACGGTGGTCAGTCAAAGCCACTCAAATTTCAAACATGTTGGGCTTATTCAATATCCGCGCGAAGGCTTATACGCGCTGGTCTTTGTGTCTACCGCTGCAAAAGGTGAGGTGGCCGAAAAAGTGGAAGGCGAAGATATCATCAGTGTCTTCCTACCGACGACACCGAATCCGACATCTGGATTTTTGCTATTCTTGCCACGCGAAGAAATTCATATCCTTGATATGACGGTGGAAGATGGTGCAAAGCTTGTCATTTCTGCTGGCCTTGTTGCGCCTGAGTACCAGAAAAAGACAGCAGAACTTGCTGACAAAGCCGGTATCACGAAGAAGAGCAAAAAGTAGATACTTAACCCGCACGGATAAGCGGGATTGCTAGGTCTTTTCTGAACAAGTAAAGCAACACGCGCACAGCATTGCCGCGTTCACCGGTTAGTCCGGGATTGTCCTCCAAAACGGCGCGTGCATCTTCATGTGCCATTTCAAGGAAGGACTTGTGATAATCGGGTATGGCGATCCGATAGCCTGGCATTCCCGACTGGCGGGTGCCAAGCAGATCACCTTGTCCGCGAAGCTCCAAATCACGTT
>CAJXLH010000314.1 GCA_913055925.1 uncultured Maritalea sp.
AATAATCATTGCAGTTTCGTCCGTGCGTTGTGAAACACAACATAGTGCCTTTGCGCCCAGAACGCTATGGGGCACAAATTTGTAACGGATTGCGCGGGATTTCACGGTGCCTATTGTCAGGCTGAAACGACGATGGAGTGTTGTGAATGAGCTATCGAATTCGGCGGGTGCCTGTGATGCGGTTTGGCATGGTGAACGCTTATGTGATCCAATCAGATGTTGGTGCCATCTTGGTGGATACGGGTATTCCGGGTTGTGAGGCGCGTTTTGAAGCGCAGCTGAATAAGATGGGATTGCATTTTCAGGATATCAACCTGATTGTCGTCACACATGGGCACTTTGACCATGCGGGCAATGCCGATCGCTTGCGGAAATTGTGCAATGCGCCTGTGCTGATCCATCAGCGTGAAGCGAAGTTTTGTGCTGGAGAGGCCGAAATGGAGCTTTGTCCTACGGGCTGGGTGGGCAAACTGCTTTACGCTTCCGGCGCGCCGCAATCACCGTTTTCTTATTTTACGCCGGAAATTGCGATTGAAGGTGACGATCAATTCGACCTTCGCCCATATGGCGTTCCTGGATATGTAACGCCGACGCCGGGGCATACGCCGGGTTCAATCTCCGTCATTTTGGAAGATGGACATGCCTTTGTGAGTGATATGGTTGCTTCTGGCCTTGGATTAGGCGGTATCGTGCCAACAGGAATTGCAAAGCGTCCGCCATTTGAAGAACAGCCGCAGCAGGTTGCAACCGAACTCGAGCGGCTGTTGGGCATAGGCGTAAAGCACTTTCATCTTGGCCATGGTTTTAAGCTCGGCCCCCGGGCAATCGAGCAGCATGTCGAGGTTCTCAAACGGTTGCACTAGCTTATGCACTTTAAAGGGCGCCAATGCGACGCCCCTTTTTAAGAAGCAGGTCGAAGGTCGGCGAAGTTTTCGATCTTGCGCAGTCCGCCGAGCGACGTAGCGATTGCAGATAGGATGAACAATCCGATCACGACTAAGAGACCAGCTTGCGCGGAAAATGTGCCGGTGACCACGCCGCCGATGACGGCACCAAGCGGACGCATGCCATATATGGTTGTTTGGATGACGGCATTCACACGGCCCAGGATTTGCGGCGGTGCAATGGTTTGGCGGATTGTGTTTTGCGTAATCAGCCAAATGGATGGCCCAAAACCCAAAAGTGCAAAAGCGGCAAATACAACAAGGGTCGAGCCGGTGTTTGGTCCCACATAAAGAAGCAATGCGGCAAAGACAGAAACGGCAGGACCAAAAACCAGCAACAGTTTTGGTGCGACCTTGGATGCGAATTGCCGAGCGAATGAAGTGCCGAGAATGGCACCGAGTCCAAAGGCAGCCAAGGCGGTGCCGAATGCATTTGGTGATGCTTGATAATGAGTTGCCAATAGCGGCACCAAAACAACAAGCAAGGCGGTGAAGGCGAGGTTCCAAAATACAGCGCAAAGGGCGATGGCGCGAAGGTGCGGGCTGCGCAGGACGAAGTCACCACCTTCCAGAAGTTCAGACAGTGGATTTCTGCGTTTGAGCTTTTGGTTTTGAAAGTTCGGCAAGGTGGTCGTGATGCCAATTGCAAACACTGCTGTGAGTGCAGCAGCTGCAAAGATATATCCGGAATTGTTCGCCGTTAAGATCGCGGCGACGAAGAGCGGTACAGCAAAACTGGCGGCGGTGCGTGGCAGTTCGATTGTGGCGTTCGATTTGCTGAGATCATCCGGCGAGACAATTTTGGGAATGATGGAAAGTGCCGTCAGTCCGAACAGTACGACGCCGAAACCTGCGGCGGTAACACCGGTGCCGAAGCCGAGAATGTTCTGCGTTACCAATCCAATTGTGGCGACACCAAAGCCAAACAGCGAAAAGAATGCGGCGAGCACGATCAAATTGCGCAAAGGGAATCTGTCCACCATCACACCGAATGGTAAGGTGCCGAGCAAATGGGCGAGGGACTGGCAAGCGACAAGTATACCGAGCAACTCAGGCGAGGCTTGAAAAACGAGCACTGCCACAAGCGGTACACCGACCAATGCAATTTGGTCTGCGACATGGAGGCAAGTTGCAATGGCTGTGAGTTTTGAAATGTTGTTCATCTTTTCGCCCTTCAAGAATTTTGATGGACGTTATGCGGTGACTGGTTTTGCGCTCAACCCGATTTTGACAAGCTGAGCAGAATCGCGAAATCCGTGCGATTTTGGCGCATCATGTCGGTTGGTTGGCCAGGAATTTGAAACTTGAACGGCGATAAAGCAAGAGGAATTTGGGTGAATTGCCGCTAAGTGATTCAGATGACTCAAGAATTTTCTGAGGCAGTCCGTGAACGCATTTTTTGGCGAAAGTTCAGCGTTGAATCTAGTTTTCTGATTCACCATCAAAGGCTTATTCAAGTTTATTGAATCATGTTGTTAAATGATGGTGGAGGGCCATTCGCGATGATTTTTTAAAAACACCATCGACATCAAGACAAATTGGTTTCTGACGCTTTTTCTCAAAAAGCGATTCAACTTCAATCGTTTGGAGGTGTTTCTTGAATCAGAATGCAAGGAACGCCAGAGTGCGGAGATTTGTTGTAACAAGCGAAGGCTTGCCAAGTTGTAAACGCGGTGCATTTGATCTAAAAATTCCTAGAACAACAAGCAAAGTGCTGGAGCAAAAGCAAAGATGTCTTTCCTCAAAAAACTGTTTGGTATGGGCGGCGATCAAGGTGAACCAGGCGCCCCAAAAGTGCTTGGCGAAGAGGCATTTGATGGCTATGTGATCAAGGCAATTGAGATGAAGGTTGGCGCGGAATATCAGCTTGCTGGTACCATCGAAAAGGAAATTGATGGGGAGCAAAAGTCTTCTCAGTTTATCCGCGCGGATCGTTTGCCGAACGCCGATATGGCCACAAGCGCTGCTATTGAAAAAGGCAAGCAAATTGTCAAAGAGCAGGGCGACCGGCTCTTTGACTAATTGGACTTGGCCGGAATTTAACTCTGGTCAAAGACCTGTTTGAACTTCGCTTGATCTTGCTCGGATGGCGTATCAAAGAACGTAATTTTGTTGCCATGAGGATCAGTGAGATGGAGCATCGGCGGCGCCATGCCATCTTGGATGATCCCATCATGGTCGCAAAAATTGGCGGCGCGTTCGGCTAGTTTTTCGAGCTCGCCTGACGCGTCATAGGTAATTG
>CAJXLH010000315.1 GCA_913055925.1 uncultured Maritalea sp.
CGCAATTTTATTCGTTGTCTTTTTCAATCGGCACATCGATGCCGATCTCGTCGTCATCATCGTCCGTTTCAAGGAACGTATTGTCATCGTCAGATGAAAGTGGCTCATCGTCATCGTCCAGATCAACATCTGGTAGATTATCGATCACATCATCTTCGTCTTCGTCGTCTGCGTCGTCGAGCGAAATGACTTCAGCACCAGCCGCGGTTGCAGCTGCATCTGTCTCTACTTCGTCAGTTTCAACTTCTTCTACAACGTCTTCTTTTACAGGCTCGGCTTCGGTTGCCAGCATGAATTGTGCGCCACAGCTCGGGCACAAAATTGGGTCGCGATTCAAATCATAGAACTTGGTCGCGCAGCTTAGGCACTGGCGCTTTGTTCCGCGGGCTGATTTTTCCACGTCGGTTACCTCGCTAAAAGTGTCTTTGTTGGCTAGGTGGGTTACGGACTCGGGGCTTTGCTGTCAAATGCTATTTCTCAAAAAATGAACATTGTTGAGATTCTGGGCATTGTCGCGGCCGCGAATTGCGTGCTAAGTCCATTTTGCGCAACCAAACAAACAAAAAGTTAGATTTAAAAAAATCCATGTCTAATCAAAATCTCGGCCCCTCCCCATTGTCTGCAATGCGGAGCGACGGCCTTAAGGGCTCAATCGCCATGCCTGGCGACAAGTCCATTTCTCACCGTGCGCTCATGTTTGGTGCTATGGCGACGGGAGAAACCATTGTTTCTGGCCTTTTGGAAGGTGAGGACGTGTTGGCCACTGGCCGCGCGATGACACAACTTGGCGCAAAAATCGAAAAGCGTGGTGAGCATTGGCACGTTAACGGTGTGGGTGTTGGCGGCTTCTTAGAGCCTGAAGATGCGCTCGATTTCGGCAATGCTGGCACAGGCGTTCGCTTGGCCATGGGCCTTGTGGGCACTTATAGCTTTGTCTCACGCTACACAGGTGACGATTCTTTGCGCTCACGCCCTATGGGTCGGGTGCTCAACCCGCTCAAATCCATTGGCGTTGAAGTGGTTGAAGAGCAGAGCGGGAAATTGCCCATCGCCTTGCGCGGTCCTTCCATGCCAGTACCGATCACCTACCACACACCCGTGGCCTCAGCGCAGGTGAAAAGCTGCATCATGTTGGCGGGATTGATTATCCCGGGCGTCACGACCGTCATTGAAGACGTGTTTACCCGTGATCATACGGAAAAAATGCTCACCGGCTTTGGCGCAAATGTTCAGGTGACGACGGCGGCAAGTGGTCAACGCACGATTGAAGTTGAGGGCTTGCCGAACCTCACCGGCCAAGAAGTGCAGGTGCCGGGAGATCTAAGCTCAGCAGCTTTCCCGATGGTGGCGGCGCTTATTGTGCTTGGCTCTGATATCACCATTGAAAATGTATTGATGAACCCAACCCGAACAGGGCTTTTGACCACACTACAGGAAATGGGCGGCAACATTGAGGTATTGAACGCTCGCGTTTCCGGCGGTGAGGACATCGCGGACATTCGCGTACGCTATTCTGAACTTAAAGGCGTGACAGTGCCGCCAGAGCGTGCCGCGTCAATGATTGATGAATATCCGGTGCTGGCGGTTGCTGCAGCTTTTGCTGAGGGTGCCACCCATATGCCGGGCATCGAAGAGTTGCGGGTCAAAGAAAGCGATCGACTTTCAGCTGTCGCAGATGGCCTAAAGGCCAACGGTGTCGAGTGCATTGAAGGCAAAGACTTTTTGACGGTTGAAGGTGGCGCGGGCAAGGTGCTCGGTGGTGGGCGTGTCGCCACGCATCTCGATCACCGCATCGCCATGTGCTTTTTGGTTATGGGATTGGCCTCGCAAAGTGATGTGTCTATTGATGACAGCAATATGATTGCAACAAGCTTCCCAACCTTTGAACCTGAAATGACGCGCCTTGGCGCGCGATTTGGGCGGCCAAACGCTTAGAAGAGGACAAAATGCTGATAGCCGTAGATGGGCCTGCTGCTTCTGGAAAAGGCACAATCGCCAAAAGATTGGCGGCACATTATGGCTTAGCGCATTTGGACACAGGCCTGTTATATCGAGCAGTTGGTCTTGCAACGATAGACAAACAAGATGCGCCAGACTTTGAAAGTCTGGCCATCGCTGCGGCCCAAAATATCGACACCACCAGGTTTGATGAAGAGGTGTTGTCTACCGCAGAAGTTGGGTTAGCCGCCTCTAAAGTGGCGCAAATTCCTGAAGTGCGAAAAGCACTTAACACGCTTCAACGTGATTTTTTGCAAAAGCCAGAAGGTGCAATCTTGGATGGCCGAGACATTGGCACGCGGATCTGCCCTGATGCGGACGTAAAGCTCTACATCACGGCCACATCTGAACGTCGCGCGCAGCGGCGCACGGACCAGCTTTTGGCACGTGGTTTGGATGTTACTTACACCTCGATTCTCCAGCAGATCGAAAAACGCGACAAAGATGACCGTGAAAACCCCGCTGGTGCTTTCTTTCAAGCTGAAGATGCATACTTGCTAGATACGTCAAAATTGAGTATAGAGGCGGCGTTCCAAGCGGCCCTTGAGATTGTCGAGCGTGCGCGGGGTTAACGCCCAGCTCACAAATACTGCTCTTCTTTTCAAGATTTGAGTTCAATCTCAACTGCTTTGAAAATTCGCATCCAAGCGGAGTTATGGCCCTTTTCGTGCCGGATTTGTTGATTTCAACAATCAGGGGGCACATGGCTTTTGCTTTGATGCTTAAACCGAAACACTAGATTTGACCGGCACGATATACGGAGTACGCATGACAGAAGCTGCTGTCTCAATGGAAGATTTCGAAGCACTATTGTTCGAAAGCTTTGAAGTTAACGAACCTGCTGAAGGTAATGTTGTTAAAGGCACGATTGTTGCGATTGAAAAAGATCTCGCAGTTATCGACGTAGGCCTTAAAACTGAAGGCCGTGTGCCTTTGAAAGAATTTGGCGCCGCTGGCCGTGATGGCACGCTGGAAGTCGGTTCTGAAGTAGAAGTTTATGTTGATCGCGTTGAAAACGCGATGGGCGAAGCTGTTCTATCGCGCGAGAAAGCACGCCGCGAGGAAAGCTGGGTTCGTCTCGAAGCGAAGTTCGAGAAGAACGAGCGCGTCGAAGGCGTCATCTTCAACCAGGTCAAGGGCGGCTTTACCGTCGATCTCGACGGCGCCGTGGCCTTCCTGCCGCG
>CAJXLH010000316.1 GCA_913055925.1 uncultured Maritalea sp.
AGCGAGACGTTGAACGAGCTCGCGCGACACTCTCCCGCTACCAAAATGGTGAAGATGGAAATCAGGCCGACATCGCCGTGGCAGAAGCCAATTTGCTGGCCGCGAATGCAAAACTCACGCAAGCGAAAATCGACATTGAAAAAGCATATGTGAGGGCGCCGATTACGGGAACGGTTTTGGATGTACACACCAATCTCGGAGAGCGACCAGGCAATGAAGGCATTATTGATTTGGGCGACATCTCCCAGATGACGGTTGAGGCGGAGGTTTATCAGTCACTTGTGGGACGCGTTTCGATTGGTGACCGGGTCATCCTGACCGCAGATGCGATTGAAGGCGAATTATTGGGTGAAGTGTCTGCGATCGGGTTAGAGATTGGAAGGCAGTCCATCACCTCCGATGACCCAGCAGCGAACACAGACGCCCGAGTTGTTGATGTCATCATCACTTTAGATCCAGCCTCTAGTGCGAAGGCACAGCGTCTCACCAACCTTCAAGTTGTTGCGCGCATTGATGGGGGACAAAAGGCGCAATGACTTGGCTTTTGTCGCGATTGTTTGGGCGAATGCCAATTGGTTGGATGCAGCTCGCGCACAACAAAACTCGTTTGCTCGCAGCTATTGCAGGGGTTGGGTTTGCGAACATTTTGGTCTTTGTGCAGTTGGGCATCATGGGTGCCCTAAACGGCACCATCGGCGCACCCTATGCGCTATTTGACGCGGACATCATTGTATCGTCTGCTGACACCAACACCTTGACAGATGGCAGCTATGTTGCGCGCCAGCGACTATTTCAAACGCTGGGCGTTCCGGGGGTGAAAAGTGGTGCGCCATTGTTTATTGCCAATCTTGCTTGGCAACGAACCGACGGATCATCCTCAACACTACAAACATTTGGTATTGCGACAGAAAGTGCCGATTTTTTGAAGCAAAACATTGCCAACAATTTTCAGGCACTAAGACTGGAAGACACTGTTCTCATCGATAGTAGAACGCGGGGTATGCCTGCGAACGCTTTAGAAGGCGTTTCAGAAGATAACCCATTTGTCTTTGAAGCGAACGACCGAACCTTAACTGCAGTCGGCACCCTTGAAGTTGGCGGAGGGTTTTCGGCCGATGGCACGCTTTTTACGTCCGACCAAACATTTTTGCGGCTTTTTGGAAAAAGGTCAGCAGGTGCGCCAAACCATATTTTGATCAAGGTGGAACCCGACCAAGATCCGGAGATCGTTGTCGAGCGGATACGCGCGGCCTTACCTAGCGAAAGTGTTGTGGTGCGCACATCCGAAGGCGCTGCCGCCGCTGACGTGACCTATCAAACGACCCAACGGCCGACAGGCATAATATTTGGTTTTGGTGTGCTCATTGGCGTCATGGTTGGTATTGTCATTGTCTATCAAATTCTTTCAACGGACGTCGCTGACCATTTAAAGGAATATGCCACGTTCAAAGCCATCGGATATAATCACGGTTTTTTCTTGGGGATTGTGTTTGAACAAGCAATTGTCTTGGCGGTGCTCGGGTTTATTCCGGGGTTGATGATCAGTCTGGGCATATATAACGGCATGTCTGGTGCCACAGGGTTGCCCATTCAAATGGGTGCTGACCGCGCTCTAACTGTTCTCATCGGAACGCTTGTGGCATGTACAATTTCTGGCGCAATCGCCACTCGGCGCTTAGCGGCAGCAAATCCTGCGGATCTATTCTAATGGCCCAACACACAGCCGACTTTGCTATAGAAGTTGAAAAGCTCAACCATTGGTTTGGTGAGGGGAGTGCGCGAAAGCAGGCCATTTGGGATGTTAATCTAAACATTGTGCGGGGCAGCCTCACCATTTTGATGGGACCATCAGGTTCGGGCAAAACCACGCTGCTAACGCTAATGGGTTGCTTGCGCGACTTGCAAGAAGGCAGCGTGAAGCTTCTCGGCGCTGAATTACTTGGCGCGGGCGACCGTCAAATGGAAGCGCTGCGCCGCCAGCTTGGGTTTATCTTCCAAGCGCACAATTTGCATGAAAGCCTCACTGCCACACAAAATGTATTGATGGGGTTGCAGGTTCATCGCACTAGTGCACAAGTACAGCAGTTAAAAGCAGCTCATCATGCGCTGACGGTTTTGGGGCTAGAGGACCGGATAGATTATTTGCCGTCAAACCTGTCCGGGGGGCAGAAGCAGCGGGTTGCGATTGCCCGAGCACTGGTCTCAAATCCTGAAGTGGTTTTTGCTGATGAGCCCACTGCGGCCCTAGATAAAGAGTCTGGTCGCACTGTTGTTGAAATGCTTAAGGCTCTTGGAAAACAGCGCGGCACAACCACTGTAATGGTGACCCACGACAATAGAATCCTCGAGCTCGCAGATCGGATCATTACCCTTGAAGATGGTCGCGTGGTTGACGATACAAACCCGGCGTAATCTGCAACCGTAAAGTCAATTCATTTGCCGCCGTTGAACAAGTCCGTTTGCGTGCACTTAACCGTTCGATAAATTGATTTGTATCAAATTGGTATGTAACCAATTAGAAACCTGTTAAGGTTAAACTCCTCCTCGATTTGGTGGGAGGGTGTGCCAAATGAAATTTGTAAGTGCGTTAAAATCATTCAACTTTAAGCCCAATGTTGGCGCGTTAAAGTCGTTAAAAATCTCAACCCGCATTGCCATCAGCACGGTCTTAAGCTCGCTGATGATTGCAGCCGTTGGTATGCTGTTCATGTTGTCGGAGCAGCAAAAATCGAGCGCAATTGATGCCGAACGGCATTATGCGAATGTTCAACAGCTCGCTCAGACGGTTGGGCGCAGCAATTTGTTCATGCGTCAGTTTGAAAAAGACTTTATCCTTCGCGACGATCTAACCCTCGCTGATCGACAAAAAGAAGAAAGCGCACAATCTGCGGCTGTCTTGGATGAACTTTCCGCCGTTGCGGGTGAGAGTGAGATCGCTCAAAACATTACTGCGACACAGGCGCTGCTTGCCGAATATCGTTCGCTTTTTGATGTGCTTGTAGAGACAAGTATTGAAATTTCGCCCAATGCGGATAGCGGCTTTTTCTTCGACTTCACCGAAGCAGACAAAGTTGTCGCTAAGAAAATCAAACCTTACAAGTCCGACATCGTAAATCTTGAATACACCCGGATGCGCCTAGCGGAACGTAACTTCATTCTTTATGGCGGAGACCCCAACA
>CAJXLH010000317.1 GCA_913055925.1 uncultured Maritalea sp.
CGGTTACTGTTATGCCCTGAAAGCCAGCTTCCTGAAGCGCTTCTTTCACTTCATCGAGTTTAAATGGCTTAACGATGGCTTCAATCTTCTTCACAGATCATTTCTCCAAAAGGATGCATCTCGGTGTGTGCCAAATGATATGCAGGTAGCGTGCCAATTCGGACAGCCGAAAAAATCGCTTTATTAACAAAAGCTTACAAATCTGATCCGAATCTGCTCAGAAAATATGCATGACCTGGTTGCACAACAAATGAACAGGGTGCCTATTTTTTGTGCAGATAGGCGGTTTCTTGAGTGACGAGGAGGAGGGCGGGAAAAACTTTTGCTGTCGATTGCCCCAATTTTCGGCGCTAATTGTGCGTGAATGCGCTTTTTTGCAAAAAAGTTCAAAAAAGGGCTTTGACCTTTTCAAAAGTTTGGGTTAGACCCAGCGCCGACTTCGTCGCCGAGGATTATTGGCGGGTGTGGTGAAATTGGTAGACACGCCAGATTTAGGTTCTGGTGCCGCAAGGCGTGGGGGTTCAAGTCCCTCCACCCGCACCAACATCCCCGGCAGACAGTTCGATCGATCGAAAAGAATTAAGACGGGAAATTCCGCATGCAGGTTAATGAAACCCTCAATGAAGGGCTTAAGCGCGCGTTGGATATGAGCATTCCAGCTGCTGAGCTGAGCCAGAAGCTTGATGCAAAGCTTAATGAGCTTAAAGATCAAGTGAATCTCAAAGGTTTCCGCCCAGGTAAAGTTCCTTTTGCACACATGAAAAAAGTCTATGGCCGTTCGGTAATGGGCGATGTGATGCAAGACGCAATCAATACTGGTGTTCAATCTACTCTTGATGAGCGCAACGAAAAGGCTGCTTTGCAGCCGAAAATCGATTTGCCTGAAGACGAGGGTGCTTTGGATAAAGTGTTTGCTGGCGAAGCAGACCTTGAGTTCTCAGTTTCTTACGAGATTTTGCCTGAAGTTAAATTGGGCGATTTCAAATCAATCAAAGTTGAGCGTCCTGTCGTTGAAATCGACGAGGAAGACGTACAGCAGCAATTTGATGCAATTGTTGAGCAAAACCGTCCGTATGAAGCGAAAGCTGAAGGCGAAGCGGCTGCTGAAGGCGATCGCGTAAACATCAAATTCTTGGGTAAAGTTGACGGCGAGCCATTTGAAGGTGGCGCGTCTGAAGGTTCTCCACTTGTTTTGGGTTCAAACACATTTATCCCTGGCTTTGAAGAGCAAGTTGTTGGCTTGAAAGTTGGCGACGAGAAGGTCGTGGAAGTTAAATTCCCTGAAGACTATCGCGCTGAAAACCTTGCTGGCAAAGACGCAACATTCGACGTTGAAGTTTTGGCAATCGAAACTGCAACTGACGTTGAAGTTGACGACGAGTTCGCTAAGAACCTTGGTCTTGAGTCAATCGATCAGCTTCGTGAGATGATCAAAGATCAAATTGGTGGTCAGTTCACTTCGATGTCTGATCAGCGTACGAAACGTTTGGTTCTCGATGCGCTCGACGACATGCACAAATTTGACGTTCCTGAGCAATTGCTTGATCAAGAGTTCAATGCAATTTGGGATCGTGTGATGCACGACATCGAGCATCACGGTCGTTCTTTCGAAGACGAAGGCACAACTGAAGAGAAGGCAAAAGAAGAATACCGCGCTATCGCTGAGCGTCGTGTTCGTCTAGGCCTCGTGATTGCTGAAATCGGCAATGCCAACGAAATCGAAGTGACAGAGCAAGAGCATCAGCAAGCGTTGATCGCCGAAGTTCAAAAGTATCCGGGCCAAGAGCAGCAGGTATATGACTACTTCCGCAACAACCAGCAAGCACTCGCTGGCCTACGCGCGCCAATCTTTGAAGACAAAGTAGTCAAGTTCGTCACTGAGTTGGCTGAAGTGACTGAAAAGACTGTCAGCAAAGAAGAGCTTGTGAAGTTGGTTGAAGAGAGCCAAGAAGAAGATCTTGAGCCACACAACCACGACTAAGCACCTTGCTTAGAATAGATTTAGAAGGCCGTCCATTTGGGCGGCCTTTTTCGTTTTGCCGAAACTCTCATTAATGTGGCTATGATTTCATCATATTGAGCGCGATACGGTTGCCTTCGCTATCCTCGATTTCAGCGACAAAGCCGCCTGATCCTACATCGGTTTTGGGGTAGAGAATTTGAGCGCCGAGTTTTTGCGCTTTTTCTATGACTTGGTCGATGTCATCGACAACGAAATACAAAATGCAACCATCGTGAGTTGGCTTGTAGACGTCGCCTTTGGCGAGGGCACCACTAGCTCCGGGTGCTTTTGAGTCGCGCGGGAAGAAGGCCATGTCATAGCCATCAATTGTTTGGCGTGAGAATTCGACTCCAAATATGGCATGGTAAAATGCAACAGCGCGGTCCATGTCTGTAACGGGAATTTCGAAGTGAAATATTGGGTTGGGCATAATTATTTCTTCTTAGGTGCGCTTAACGCGTAGCTCTCGTCGAGCCAGCGTTGCCAAACGTCGTGTGGAATCGTTTTGTCGTCGGCAAAGCGCACGGTGACCCAAGCGCCTGAGCCGACTTCATAATTGTCGGGTGATTCATTTGCGAGCTTTTGCGCTTCCTCGCGCGAATCTTTGAGTTTGAACATCGCTTTGAAACGGCCGCCTTGCGGTCCGGCGAAAAAGAACGACTTTCCTTTGACCTTGAATGATGATTGCGTACAGGCCGTGCCTTCATCGACGTTAGGGTATGTACAGGCATGTTCACGCATTGGCAAAGTTGGGTCATCAATTGACATAGTTGGTGTGCTTTCTCATTTTCACGGCCTAATATATTTGATTATGCGCGTCGATTTGCGGAAAGGCAAAATGCAAAATTCTCATCTTTCGCCCGTGAATGGCACAGTTGACTTTGGTGAAGGTGGCTTTGAACTCCTAACGCCGCAGGAGATGGGGCAGGCTGATGCCCTAACCATTGAATCAGGTGTGCCTGAACGCGAGTTGATGAAAAATGCTGGCATGCGCGTAGTCGAGCATATTCGACGGACCTATCCGCGCGTGCCGACCACCATTTTGTGCGGTCCGGGAAACAATGGCGGCGATGGTTTTGTTGTGGGCGTTGAATTGCGGAAGCGCGGCTGGCCGGTACGACTGGTGATGCTCGGCGACAAGAGTAAATATGGCGCGGCCG
>CAJXLH010000318.1 GCA_913055925.1 uncultured Maritalea sp.
CAAAAGCTGCGCCAGCACTTTGGCCATCGAAATTTCATCAGCCGGACGACCCACCAATGGCTCGCCGATAGAACGCAGTGCTTGTGCGAAATCATCAACGGATTGGGTTGGCGGCACATAACCAATATCAAAGTGCAACTGCGAAATGCGTTTGTAATCTCTGGTGATAAAGCCATGCAGCGTTTCGGCAAGAAACTTGCGCTCGGGCTTGCCAATTCGGCCCATAATGCCGAAATCGACCGCGCGAATATGACCAGTTTTGGGATCAACAAACAAATTGCCTGGGTGCATATCGGCATGGAAATATCCGTCGCGAATGGAATGACGCAAAAAGTGCTGCATCAGTTCTTTCGCGATTTCCTTGCGGTCCAAACCAGCAGCGTCAATTGCCTCATGATCGCGGATTGGGATGCCGTCCATCCATGATGTCACCATCACATTGCGGGCAGTTTGCTGCCAGTGAACGGTTGGGATTTCAAATCCCTTGTCGTTTTTGATGTTGTCCGCCATTTCCGAAATAGCGGCCGCTTCCATGCGCAAATCCAATTCTAGGATGGCGGAGCGCTCAAGCGTGTCGACAATGTCTTTAGGGCGCATACGGCGCGATTTTGGCGCCACAAATTCAATAAACTGGGCCGCTGCCCGAAGCGAGGCGAGGTCTTTCTTAAAGCGCACTTCCACGTCGGGCCGCAAAAACTTCACGGCAACTTTTTCGCGTTCGCCATCTTTTGATTTGATGGTCGCGCTGTGTACTTGCGCAATTGAAGCAGCAGCGATTGGATCGGAGATGTTTAAGAGCGTTTTTGCTTGCTCCCCAAGCGCTTCATCAAGGATTTGCGGAATAAGGCCCTGATCAAACGGTGGCAATTTATCCTGCAGGCCCGCCAAGTCCTTCGCAACGGTTGGCCCAACAATATCAGCGCGCGTTGCAAGTAGCTGCCCCAGCTTCACATAGGTTGGGCCCAGGCGCTGTAAGGCTGCCGAAAGCCGTTCCACACGGCCGGTTTTCTTGACTGAACGGCGCTCGATAAGACGGGCAAACCAAATGGCTGTGGCCGCTGGTCCAGTAATGCCTTGCCCTTCAGTAAGCGAAAACGCTCCCTCACGCGCCAAAACATAGCCTGCGCGCACCAAGCGGAAATAGGATAACAAACCCATCGCAAAAGCTACCTAATTTTCCAACCGGAATGCACAGCGGCAATATTGCCGGTAAATGGCTTATGCGTCACGCGCGAAAAGCCCGCCGTCTCGATCATCTTGCAGAATTGATTAGGTTTAGGAAATTTGCGGATGCTCTCAATGAGATATTGATAGGGTTGTGCTTCACCCGTCACCATCCCTCCCATTGGTGGGATGATGTGATCAGAGAAAAGTTCGTAGACCTTATCGAGCACGGGTACGTCAACCTCAGAAAACTCCAACACCATTAAACGCCCGCCGCGCTTTAATACCCGATGGGCTTCTGAAAGCGCGCGATCGATCTGCGGCACGTTCCGAATGCCAAATGAAATGGTGTAGGCATCAAAACGAGCATCTTCAAAAGGCAATTCTTCAGCGTTGGCTTCAACAAATTCTGCATTGCCCTGGTAGCGCCAATCCTTTGAACGTTCGGCGCCGACGCGCAGCATGTCAGAATTGATGTCCGATACGACAACGTTCGCATAACCGTGAGATGCTTCAATGATCCGTCGCGCAATGTCGCCAGTGCCGCCAGCCATGTCGAGAACTTCATAAGGGCGTGTGCCGGTTTTTGGCGGCGCGAGATCTGCAACAAAAGCATCTTTCCAAACCCGATGCATACCGCCGCTCATCAAGTCATTCATGAGGTCGTAACGGTCCGCGACTTTATGGAATACCTCGTTTACGAGGCCTTGTTTTTCGCCCAAAGGCACTTCGCGTTCACCAAAGTGGGTGGTTTGCTGCGCTTCGCTCATTTCGGTCACTTTTGCTGCGAGTTGCGGTTCAAACGCAATTCTCAAATCAAATTCTTGCGGCACCATATCTCAAGCCGTTATGTATTGCCATAACTGGCAGGGTGCTTTGCACTGCGTATGATTGCCACAGTTAACCTCGCTTAGATGGAGCCTTGCGTGCCTGAACTCCCCGAAGTTGAAACCGTCAAAAATGGGCTTGCTCCCTTCATGGATGGCGCGATTATCCAAAAGGTGACCTTGAACAGAGAAAATCTGCGTTTTCCATTTCCAACCGGTTTTGTCGGTGCGCTTGAAGGGCAGCGGATTGGTCAACTGCGCCGACGCGCTAAATATGTCATCGTGCCCCTCGCATCAGGTCAGAACATGCTTGCCCATCTGGGGATGAGCGGCAGCTTTCGGATCAACAATGAATTGGCAGAAGGCGCGGCGCGAAAGTTCGAGCCGTCAAAAGCGCAAAAACATGATCATGTCATAATAAACGTGTTGCACCCAGAACGCGGTCCTGCCGAGATCATCTATAATGACCCACGTCGATTTGGGTATATGGACCTCTTTATAGAAGAAGACCAAAGCCCTCACTTTATGAATATGGGGCCAGAGCCGCTGGGTAACCAGTTTAGCGCGCAACATCTAGCTGACCGCTTTAAGGGGAAGCGCACACCGATCAAGTCAGCACTCTTAGATCAGCGCAATGTCGCTGGCCTTGGCAATATATATGTGTGCGAGGCGCTATTTATCGCCGGGATCGCCCCGCAAAAACAAGTGGGCCAATTGGTGCGGGCAAATGGTGCGCCCAAAAAATCACTTGAGCTGTTGGCCCCAGCCATCGTGAATGTTTTGAATGAAGCGATTGAGGCGGGCGGCTCATCCCTGAAGGACTTTAAACACACAGACGGGGATTTGGGTTATTTCCAGCATCGTTTCAAAACCTACGACCGCGAAGGCGAGAATTGTGTGACCGATTCTTGCAATGGCAAAATTGCGCGCATTGTTCAGTCTGGCCGCTCAACATTTTATTGTCCAAAGTGCCAGCGCTAGCTAAAAGGACAAAAGGGCTGAAACGACTCGCATTTCCGGTTGTTTGCCGACCTTGAGAGTGCATTTTGGTGTTGACCAAAAGCCAAACTCAAACTATAACCCGCCCAACTTGAATTTCTGGCGGCCGTTGGTGCCGCCGCTTTTGTTTCGCTTAAACGTCTATTTCGACGAAAAGT
>CAJXLH010000319.1 GCA_913055925.1 uncultured Maritalea sp.
GACCTGTCGTCCGCGTGAATGATGATCGCTGGCAAAACCTAATTCGCTGGACGCTCTTTGCCTTGATCAACGCAGAAGAGCTTGGCGTTAGCTCACAAAATGTCGATGCCATGGTTGAAAGCGCAAACCCAAAGGTGCGTCGTTTGTTAGGGCTTGATGGCAGTTTCGGAGCGGCGCTAGGTATTCCCGACAATTGGGCGCAAAATATCATCCGTGAAGTAGGCAACTATGGCGAGATCTACGACCGAAACCTAGGCCGATCCTCTGGCTTGGGCATTGCACGTGCTCAAAATGATCTCTGGATCCGCGGCGGCCTAATGTACGCACCACCAATCCGTTAGGCTGGAAGTTAAGTTTCCTTTGAAAGCGCAGCTCCGTTCGCCAGCTCCGGTTCAAGCGCGTAAGTATCTACGCCATCCAAACAAGCAACGTTGAGGCCATATAATTCTGGCGCTGTGCGCGGGCGGTGGAATGTATATATGCCGCAATTCTTACAAAAATAGTGCTTTGCGACTTTCGTGTTCCATTGATAGAGGCCAAGTTGGTCTTCGCCTTCAATGAGCTTGAAGTTTTCTGAAGGAATTCGCACCATCGTCGCGTTTTTCTTGCGGCAAAGTGAGCAGTTGCATTTAATTGCGGTATCAAGGTCAGCCTTGGCTTCAAATTTCACTGCACCGCAATGGCAAGAGCCTGAATATTGCTGTTCCATGATTTTCCCTCCAATTCTCAACCTTTAATCTGCAAAGTGGATCGCGACGCGACGATTGATTTTGCCCTTTTTCTCAACTTTGCCGAGGCGCATTTTACCAATTTCACGCGTATTCGCTACGTGCGTTCCACCGCATGGCTGCCAATCAATTGTCTCGCCACCATCGGTGATTCTAATCATTCGAATTTTGCCTTGGCCGGATGGCGGCTTAACGGACATTGTTTTTACAAGATCAGGATTTGCTTCAAGTTCTACTTCTGAAATCCATTCTTCTGAGACGTCGAGTTCGCGCTCGATCAACTGGCTGAGCTGATCAGCCAGAGCCTCTTTGTCTTCCGGCGGTTCTGGCATTTGGAAGTCTAACCGGCCCTTTTCGGCGCCAATTGAACCGCCTGTAACGGGCAGGGGAATTACAACAGACAGCAAGTGAAGAGCTGTGTGTACACGCATAAGCTTGTAGCGATTGTCCCAATCGATGTGGCAAGTAACCTCATCGCCAACAGACAGCACGGCCTGATCCGCTTCAGGCACATGCACGATTTCGTCTTTTTGTCCGTCCGGATGAATAGTGGTCGCGATCTTTACTTTGTCGCCATCAGATCTTTCCAAAAAGCCAACATCGCCCGGCTGACCACCTGAAGTGGCGTAAAAATTTGTGCGATCAAGCACAATGCCGCCAAGGTCGTTCACTTCAATGACCTTGGCGGAAACAGTTGTTAGATAGCTATCGTTGCGAAATAGAAATTCTGTGCGGCCTGAACCGTTACCCATCATCACTCTCAAAAACAGATTGAATATCAATATCCAAACTGTTGTCCAAAAATGATGGCACTGGCAAGCCCTTAGACATCAAGAAGCCTTTGTTAAAGAGCTTTGTTTGATATCGATTGCCATAGTCACACAGCACGGTGACGATTGTTTTGCCCGGGCCCATTTCTTTCGCCATGCGCACCGCACCTGCGATGTTGATGGCACTAGAGCCGCCCAAGCAGAGGCCTTCTTCCGCCAAAAGATCGTAGATGTATGGCAATGCTTCAGCATCCGGGATCTGGTATGCGTGATCGACAGACAGTCCTTCTAGGTTTGCTGTGATGCGGCCTTGGCCGATACCTTCGGTGATTGATCCGCCAGTCGACGCAAATTCACCGGTTGTATAATAGCTGTAAAGCGCTGCGCCTTCAGGGTCTGCGATACCAATCTTGATGTCGCTGTTTCGCTCCTTTAGCGCGTGCGCGACGCCGGCGAGAGTGCCGCCAGAGCCGACTGCGCAGATGAAACCGTCGATCTTACCGTCGGTTTGCTCAAAGATTTCTGGTCCGGTTGTTTCAATGTGGGCCTGACGGTTCGCGACATTGTCAAACTGCTGCGCCCAAATCGCGCCTTCGGGCAACTCTTTGTTGAGCTTTTCAGCGAGGCGACCGGATAGCTTCACATAGTTGTTTGGATCGCGATATGGCTTTGCAGGTACCTCAATAAGCGCTGCACCAGCAAGACGAATGCTGTCTTTTTTCTCTTTTGACTGCGTTTCCGGAATGACAATCACAGATTTATAGCCGAGCGCGTTCGCGACCAATGAAAGGCCAATGCCTGTGTTGCCGGCGGTGCCTTCAACAATTGTTGCGCCAGGGCGCAAAAGCCCGCGCTTTTCTGCATCACGAATGATGTAAAGCGCTGCACGGTCTTTTACCGATTGGCCCGGATTCAAAAACTCGGCTTTGCCCCAGATTTCACAACCAGTCGCCTCTGATACGGCATTGAGACGAATAAGGGGGGTGTTGCCAATGGCATCCAAAACGCTGTTGTGTTTTGTCATGATGAATTCCTTTTGATTTGGCTAGAGATTAGGTGCGAAGCCTTTCTTTCTCAAGGTGTAAATTGGTGGAAAACAAAGGCTTTTCCCCTTTTGTTTGAAAAGAAGCAATCCGAACCATTGGATGCAAAATCGCGACGAAATTTATTCTCCGATTTCCCAAATAATTGAGGCCACAAATCTACGCAGTCACGTGCGAGCAATCGCGATGCGCCTTGGCGAAGTGTGAAAAACTTTCCCCCCAATTTACGGTTTGTGACAAACCATTTCCCCCATTTTCACCCACCGCAGCACCGATGATGCGCAAAATGTTGTTTTGAAGAAAACCTGCACCTATTGGTCTAAGTTGCTGTTTTATATGATTGTTTTGAGAGGGGTGGTGTCTTATTTTAGTGGAAATTCGAATTGCCCGATGGAGCCATCATGTCGGCCACACAAAAATCAATTTCTCACCTCAAGGCGCTTGAGGCGGAGAGTATCGAAATTTTCCGCGAAGTTGCGTCGTCTTTCGAGCGCCCAGTTATGCTGTATTCTATCGGCAAAGACTCGAGTGTCCTTTTGCACTTGGCGCGCAAAGCGTTTTTCCCGTCGAAAATTCCGTTT
>CAJXLH010000320.1 GCA_913055925.1 uncultured Maritalea sp.
GGTTATTCCGGAAAGCCTATCCACGTGATGGTGGCAATTGATCTTGACGGGAAATTGCTGGGCGCGGAATTGGTCAAGCACTCAGAACCGATTGTTTTGATTGGTATTCCTGACAGCAAAATCAAAAAGCTGACAGCCAGCTATAAAGGCCTCGATATCGTTAAAGAGGCGGCTGAGGGCGGCTCAGGCCACGAACTGGAGATCATCTCCGGGGCCACCGTGACTATCATGATTATTGACGATTCTATCGTCCGGTCAGCCATTAAAGTGGCGCGAGCGTTGGGCCTTGGTGGATTGGCCAATGCAGCATCAGACAATGCGCCGAAACGCGAGTTGAGTGCCGACACATCACTAACCAGCGATTGGCACACCATGGCCGGTGACGGCACTGTGCGCCGCATGACTTTGGACGTTGGTCAGATCAATGAGGCGTTCGAGGAAGCAGGCGACCCCCGCGCGATCAAACGACCGATCACAAAAGACCCTGAAACCACTTATATCGATATGCACGCGGCGTTGGTGTCTGCGCCCAGCATTGGCTTGAGCCTTTTGGGCGAAGCCGAATATGGCAATCTGGTTGATTGGCTTGAAGACGGGGAACACGCGATTTTGGTCGCAGGGCGCGGGCTATATTCCTTTAAGGGGTCAGGCTATGTGCGCGGCGGCATTTTTGATCGTATTCAACTGATCCAAGGCGACATTTCCGTCCGCTTCTTCGACCGCGATCAGCGCCGTCTTGGTGAAATCGCAGCAGACGGTGCGCCTAGCTTTAAAGAGCTCGATATCTTTAAAATTGGTGCAGACACAGAATTTGATCCGGCCAAACCTTGGCGCTTGCAACTGCTTGCCCACCGCGAAGTTGGTCCGGTGGACAAGACATTTCTAACATTCGACCTTGGCTACAAATTGCCAGAGCAATATTTGGAACCTTTGCCAGAAGTGGTACCGGTTGCCGTTGCCGTCGACATTGATGATGACGCTGCAGCGCGGGCTGAGCTTTGGCAACGGATTTGGCGCGAAAAGCAGTTTGAGATCACTGTACTCGGCGTAATGCTCGCCGTGCTTACAGCGACTTTCTTCTTCCAAAAGCAATTCACACGCAACGCGCGCTTTTTCTATTGGTTCCGCATGGGCTTTTTGGTGGTGACTTTGGTATTCCTTGGTTGGGGGCAAAACGCGCAGCTTTCCATCGTCAATTTGATGGCGTTGGCGGCTAGCCTTCAAAGCGGGTTTACTTGGGACGCGTTTTTGCTCGATCCACTCGTGTTTATCTTGTGGTTCTCTGTCGCCGCCGCGCTGTTGTTCTGGGGCCGTGGCGCATTTTGCGGCTGGCTATGCCCATTCGGTGCACTACAAGAAATCACAAACCAAATTGCGCGCTTTTTCAAAGTGCCGCAATGGGAATTGCCATGGGGCCTTCATGAGCGCCTTTGGCCGATAAAATACATCATCTTCTTGGGTCTATTTGGCTTGTCATTGGTGTCTATTCCAATGGCTGAACAATATGCCGAAATCGAACCGTTCAAAACTGCAATTATCCTGAAATTTGACCGCGCATGGCCGTTCGTATTGTTCGCCACAGTGCTTTTGGGTGCCGGATTGTTCATTGAGCGCTTCTACTGTCGCTATCTGTGTCCACTTGGCGCAGCGCTAGCGATCCCGGGCCGTATCCGCATGTTTGATTGGCTCAAACGATACAAAGAATGCGGCAGCCCATGTCAGACCTGTTCAAACGAATGTTTTGTGCAGGCCATTCACCCAACCGGTGAGATCAACCCCAATGAATGTCTGTCCTGCTTGCACTGCCAAGTGCTCTATCAGGACGACCAGAAATGCCCTGTCTGTATCAAAAAACGAAAAGGACGGGAGCGTCGGATGGCGAGCGAGGCAGCCTCCAGAGCAGCAATGGAAAAACTGCTCAACAAGTAAAGCAATTAAGGCATTAGCATAAAGGAGAGCTAAAATGTCTGACAACGAAAACAAACAAGACGGAATTTCCCGGCGGGAACTTCTTTCTGGCACTGGAGCTGGCGCGTTTTTAGCTGGTTCACTTGCTGCAACAGGTGGCGCTGCTCTCATGGCAACACCAGCTCAAGCAGCAGAAGGTGGCGAACATGCCCTCGCTCCCGGTGAGTTGGACGAATATTACGGTTTCTGGTCTTCAGGCCAAACTGGTGAGCTACGCGTTCTCGGCGTGCCATCGATGCGCGAATTGATGCGTGTGCCTGTGTTCAACCGTTGCTCTGCAACTGGTTGGGGTCAAACAAATGAATCGTTGAAGATTTTGACAGAAGGTTTGACAGAAGAGACCAAAGAGGTTCTCGCTGCACAAGGCAAAGTTACATACGATAATGGCGACTTGCACCACCCGCACATGTCTTTCACAGACGGCACATATGATGGCCGCTACTTGTTCATGAACGACAAGGCCAACACTCGTGTTGCGCGCGTGCGCGTCGACATTATGAAGTGCGATAAGATCATTGAAATTCCGAACGCGCACGACATCCACGGTATGCGTCCGCAAAAATACCCACGTACTGGTTATGTTTTTGCCAACGGGGAGCACGAAGCACCATTGGTGAATGACGGCTCTACAATGTACGACACATCCACATACACAAACATCTTCTCAGCCATCGATGGTGATGAGATGAAAGTGGCGTGGCAAGTGATGGTGTCTGGTAACCTCGACAACACAGATTGTGATTACCAAGGCAAGTACGCATTCTCGACTTCTTACAACTCAGAAATGGGCATGAACCTAGCTGAGATGACAGAAAACGAGATGGACCATGTTGTTGTCTTCAACATCAAGGAAATCGAAAAAGGTGTCGCAAACGGTGATGTTCAAGTGATGAACGGTGTGCCAATTATCGATGGACGTAAAGGTTCGAATAAGAAGTACACTCGTTACATCCCTATCCCGAACAGCCCACACGGCATCAACACAGCACCAGATAAGAAACACGTTTGTGTGGCAGGCAAATTGTCACCAACAGTTTCTGTGATCGACGTGACAAAACTTGATGCATTGTTTGAAGAAGACGCCGACCCACGTTCAGCAATCGTCGCTGAGCCAGAATTGGGTCTTGGTCCATTGCACACAGCGTA
>CAJXLH010000321.1 GCA_913055925.1 uncultured Maritalea sp.
GTTTCCATTTAGCCACAACAATATCGCGTCGTCTCCGGCAACGAGACCCAATTCCTGAAGCGGTTTTAGAGCCGCTTGGCGACCAATCGCACCCGCTTCAATTACAGCGAAAAGCAAAGTGTTTTCTGTCTTTTTGGGCATCGTGGCGATCTTTTGCGTGCATTCTTCTTTTCAAACTCGCCAATGATCATAATTTCAAGGGGTTAAAATGACCTGACCTTTGCTCGATTGCCTAGGCAAATCAGTTTATTGTTGGCAAAGTCATGCCAGAAATTGAGATGAGAGATCGATGCCAGTTTACGACCTTATGGATATGACGCGCGATCAATTGGCAACGCTGGTTGATGAAACAACAGTGGGCGTGTTGCCGGTTGCCGCGATTGAGCCGCACGGCCCACATCTTCCTTTGTCAACGGACTGCGACATCGCAGTGGGTCATTTGGCGGCGATCAAAAAGGGCGATTTCTCGCAAGACATTTTGCTCTTGCCGCTGCAGCAAATTGGTGCAAGCGACGAGCACGATCCGTTTGTGGGCACGCTAAGTGGCGACTTTGATGCGCTTTATCGGTCTTGGTATGAGATCGCGGCGCGGTTCAATGCTTGGGGTGGACGGCGGTTGATCATCATGTCGTCCCACGGGGGTAATTCAGCGCTGGTCGATCAGCTGATTTTGGCGTTGCGGCGCGACTTTGGCATGCTTGCGGTGTCGTCAGCTTGGCTCCGATTTGGGCAACCTGACGGTTTGTTTGACGCGGACGAGCGCAAATATGGCATTCATGGCGGCGATATTGAAACCTCATTGATGCTGCATTTCGCGCCGGAAAAGGTGTCCATGGAAAACGCGGCAAACTTTGAAAATGATTTGGCACGCATCGAACAGAAAAGCGCCTATCTCACAGGATATGGCAAGCATCACTTTGGCTGGCTAAGTTCTGATCTAAACCCGCAAGGGGTTGTGGGGAACGCCAGCGCTGCGACTGCAGAAAAAGGTGCGGCGAGCGCGAGCCATGTGCTGAAAGGATTTACTCAGTTGGTTGCGGATGTTGCGCGGTTTGATCTTGCTCTTTTCGATCGGGCCGATCGACCTTGAAATGCCGCAATTGAAGCCTAGCTTTACAATAATTCCTCTGGGGCAGAGTTTGAAATTTATGCCAATTTGGTTCACCCGACTTTTTGTTGCGATCGCACTTGTTTTTACTTCGGTTGGTGCTGGGTTTGCGCATCCGCACATCTTTATCGACGCGCGGATGGTGATTGTATTTGACGATCAGGGACAATTATCTGGCATTCGGCAGGCCTGGACCTTTGATCCGCTCTATTCGGCTTGGGCTATTCAAGGGCTGGACGAAGACGGCGATGGCACGGTTTCGAGCGCGGAGCTTCAGCCGTTGGCCGACGATAATATGATCGGCCTCAAGGAATATGATTTTTACACCGCGGCTGGATATGCGGGTGGCGATGATGTTGCGTTCGCCGACGCTTATGATGCGGTGATGGAATATGATGGGACCAATCTGCAACTTGCATTTGTTCTTGATTTGGCTACCAAGCTCGATCCAAACCGGAACATCGAAATTGAAGTGGCAGACCCAGAATATTATTCCGCGTTTCAGTTTGCGGAAACAGATACCGTTTTCTTTGATAATGCACCCGAGGGGTGCTCGGTTGAAGTCAATGGTCCGCGCCCGATTGACCCTGCGGTTGAAGAGCAACTTTTCGCCCTCGGCCCGGATGTGATTGAGTTGCCACTAGAATTGGCGCAAGCGGTGAAGGATCTTTCCAACATCGTGATCGTGCAATGTGGTGGGTCGACCTCAAGCAGTGCCGAGCCTGTTGCGTCAGTTAGCGAACGCAAGGGATCTCCATTTGTGGCGCCGCCGCAAGAACCCAATTTGGGCGGGCAAACAACCGGGTTTTTGGGCTGGGTCAACACACAGCAAAAAGCGTTTTACCGCGCGATGACCGATGCAATGGCGCAAATGCGTCAGGATGGGAGCGCGTTTTGGATTTTGGGTGGACTTAGCTTTTTGTATGGTTTGTTTCACGCGGCGGGGCCGGGGCACGGGAAGGTGGTGATTTCATCCTACATGCTCGCCAATGAAAGCGAGTTGCGGCATGGGGTGCTGCTCAGTTTTGCAAGTGCATTTATGCAAGCCGTCATCGCCGTGAGTTTCGTATTGATCGCAGCGGGTGCGTTGCGATTGACCAGTTTCGCGATGGCCGATGCTGCGCATTGGATGGCTGTTGGCTCCTATGGCTTAGTTATGCTGCTCGGGCTTTGGCTGATTTGGCGCAAGCTTTCGGGAAAAGGTCATCACCACCATCATGGTCATGATCATTCGCATGGGCATCACCATCACAAGCATGACCATCACCACGACCATGAACATGGTGAGGATTGTGATTGCCAGCATGCGCCGACGCCTGAGGAATTTCAAAAAAAGAACTGGCAAGAACAACTGGGTTTGGTCTTTTCAGTAGGACTTCGCCCTTGCTCGGGTGCGCTTGTGGTGTTGGCTTTTGCCCTTAGCCAAGATCTTTTGTTTGCGGGTATCGTAGCAACCTTCTTGATGGGACTTGGCACGGCCATTGCGGTTTCAATTTTGGCGGCGATTGCGGTTTACTTCAAAGCTTTTGCGCAAAAACAAGCCACTGCTGGCAGCAGTTTTTGGGGGCAGTCTATCGCCATTGCGGAACTTGTGGGTGCCTTTGTGGTATTTGGATTTGGTGCCTTGCTTTTGTGGGCCGCTCTATAGTTTTCCAAAATTTGTCCAGTCGGTCTAAAATTGCCCTAGCCACTGTCACAAAACTGTCATAAACTTTCGGCCATGCCAGCTCACTAGGAGGAAAACTCGCGCGGGAGAATTGATGAAGGATTGTCAAAAATCTGCAATCATGCGCGTTCTATAAGAGGTTGGTTTTAGGTTTTAACGGAGGCTCATAAAATGAAGAAAAAGGCACTCGCGCTTGCGCTTGGCGGTCTATTGGCCAGCGCAGCGGTTCCGGCATATGCGGACTTTACACTTAGCATTTTGCACATAAATGACGTTCACTCGCGCATATGCGCGAGTGAACGTCATTTATGTGCAAAATGCTAAG
>CAJXLH010000322.1 GCA_913055925.1 uncultured Maritalea sp.
ATCCTCAAGGGAGACAATTGGTGGTGCACTATCGAACGCAGCCAGTTGATCGCTATCGCCAATGCCAGGGGCATCACTGCGAGAATGATCTGCTGCGTCGGCAGTTTTGCGCACATCCTTCTCTACAAAACCATCGCGTATATAAATGACCCGTTCACAATAGGCCGCGGTCTCAGGATCATGGGTCACAAAAATAATCGTTGTGCCGACACGCTGGTGTAGCTTTTTGATCTCAAGACGCATCTGCGTACGCAGTTGCGCGTCGAGGTTTGACAATGGCTCGTCGAACAAAAATACCGCCGGGTCACGCACCATGGCGCGACCAATAGCGACACGTTGGCGCTGACCACCAGACAGTTGAGACGGCTTGCGTTCCAAATATTCGGTCATGCCAAGAATTGCCGCGACCTCGTCGATCCGCTTCTCCTTGTCTTCTTTGGAGAGCTTGGAAGTATGTAAGCCAAAACCGATATTTTTGCGCACCGACATGTGTGGGTAAATTGCGTAGTTTTGGAAAACCATGGCGATGTCACGGTCTTTGGGTTCCAAATTGTTGACGACCTTGTCACCAATCAACACCTCACCGCCGCTGACTTCCTCCAATCCAGCAAGCATACGCAAAGTCGTTGACTTACCGCACCCCGAAGGGCCGACAAATACGACGAATTCGCCATCCTCGACATCCAGATTTATGCCATGCAAAACTTCAGTTTTGCCATAAACCTTGGTTAGATCTTTCAAAGAAACAGTTGCCACTTTTTCCCCCTTAAACGAGTTGAGCGAACGCAGCGGCACGAGATGCGTCTGCATTTTTTATTCTTGTTGCGTAGTGTGCGGACTTGGCTTTTGCCGCACCTAATTGCTGTTCGTATTTACTTAGCGCGGCTGCAAGAGGCGCCGCTGCAGGGCCACCAAAGCGGTCACGAACCTCAATGAAGTTTTCGGCCGAAACGAGCTTCTTGAACTTGTTCTCATCAATCGCCGTTTTTCGTCCGACCTGCTTCTCGAATGCCGACAAAAAGGCGTCATAGCCTTTGCCCAAGCTAGCGTTTTCAGCAATGACTGCTTTGGACGTTTCTGCTGCAATTTCATGCGCCTGTCGGAAGGAAAGTCCCTCCTCCCGCACAAGCCCGTCGGCCAGCTCGGTAACCGTTATACATGCTTCATCGATGGTTTTGCGCACCCGGTCCGTGTTGATTGAAATCGCGGGCAAGAACGCTGCCAGCAATTGAAGGACTCGTGCACCACTTTCAAAAGCAGCATAACCAGATTGCTGCACCTCACCTTCGCTGTCATTCATGTCGGTGAATGGCGTGTTGTGCGCAGTGTTGACCACCATATCGCAGCGTCCAACGGTGAGCGACGACATTAAGCGCAAATGCTCTATGGGCACCGGATTGCGTTTCTGCGGCATGATGGAGCTGATTTGCACCAAAGAGTTCGGCACATAAATCTGCCCGACCTCAAATGCACTCCAAAACTGCATGTCCTGAACGAGACGACCAAGATGCAAAAATAGCAACTTAATACTGCTGTAAAGGCCCGTCACATAGTCGACAGATGCAATCGCACCATAGCTGTTCTCCACCGGTTCCTCGAACCCCAATAAATCCGCCATCATTTGTCTGTCGATAGAGAAACCACTTGTGGTAATTGCAGCTGCCCCCATTGGGCATTTATTGAGCAACTCTCGTGCAGACTGTAGCCGTACAATATCGCGCAGCAGAACCTCTATCGCAGCACTCAGATAATGACCAAACGTACTCGGTTGAGCTGGCTGTCCGTGCGTATAAGCAACAATGATCGTATCGTTTTCAGCCTTTGCTTTTTCGATCATCGCTTCACAAAGCGAGGTCGCAAGTTCGATCAGCCCGTCGGTTCTGCGTTGCAATACCCACTTGAAAACCGTGTGATCCATATCGTTGCGTGACCGCGCCGTATGAAGCGCCCCGCCTACATCCGGTCCGACGCGCTTTTTAAGTTCGGCCTCAACCAAGAAGAAATAATCTTCGTACTCGCCCGTATATTCAAGGCTGTCTACATTGAGTGTTTCGTCAATGTCGCGCAAGGCGTTGGCAATCTTCGCGCTGACCTTGTCGTCGAGAATACTCGTCTTATTAAGCATCACGAGATGCGCTTGATTGATCGCTCGAATAGGCTCGACAAAGTGCGCTTTCACCCCTTCAAACAAAGGGGCAAGCACAGTGCCTCGGTAGGCCGGGTGCGGGAAAACGCTTTCGTCGGTCATCCTTTAAGCCCCGCCATAACGACACCACGAATGATGTAACGCTGGAAGATCAAGAAGACCACGAGCGTTGGAATCGTGGCCAACGCGGCACCCGTCATGATCAATTCCCATTCCACCGCTTGTTCGACACTAAATGTCGTCAGTCCCACAGGCAGCGTGTAAAGCTCGTGCGAATTGGTCACGATCAAAGGCCAAATAAATGCAGTCCAGTTCCCAAGGAATACAAAGATTGCAAGAGCCGCGAGTGCTGGTGTCACCATAGGCATCGCAACACGCCACCAGATCTCCAACTCATTCAAACCATCAATGCGAGCCGCTTCCAAGAAATCGTCTGGCACCGTTTCAAAGAATTGCTTCATCAAAAACGTTCCAAATGCAGTCATCATGCCCGGGAACATGATCCCCCAATAGGTGTCCAGCCAGCCAAAGTTCTTGGCCATCAAATACCAAGGGATAACCAACATCTCTGTTGGGATCATTAGCGTCGACAAGATCGCTATGAAGACAATCATTCGGCCTCGAAACTCAAACTTACACAGAACATAACCAACAAGTGCATCGAACAGCACCGCCCGGGTGCGCCGATCGTTCTCGGCTTCCTGAATCGCATACTTGAGCACGTCATCGATGACGTCGACCGGCACGACGATGGCCCCATCGCCGTCGGCAACGACAAGATCGCCAGGCCTCTCCTGAGCGCCGCCGATCTCGACCGGTCGGTTGGGCTCGCCGAACTCGACCCGACCCGTCCGTACTGGCCGGGCAGCCCGTACTCCGGCCGCGACGACCTGCACCCCAACGACCCGGCGCACGGCACCATGCACATCTGGGACGTGTGGAACACCGACG
>CAJXLH010000323.1 GCA_913055925.1 uncultured Maritalea sp.
AATCTTTGCTGGCATTGCCACACCGACAGAAGCTTCAGGCGTCGGCGCGATCGGCGCGACATTGTTGGCGCTTGGTTATCGCAAACTGACGGTTGAAAAACTAATCAACGTTTTGAAATCGACGTTCAATACAACAGCCTATATCTTTGCAATCTTCTTGGGTGCGACTGTGTTCTCGTTTGTGCTACGTGAACTAGGTGGTGATGCACTAATTGAAGACATGATCCGATCAACAGGGTTTGGGCCTGAGGGCACAATTTTGATGATCCTGTTCATCGTGTTCTTGCTCGGTTTTGTGCTTGATTGGATTGAAATCACATTGATCATCCTGCCCCTGATGCGCCCGATTGTGAATGGTCTAGGTTTGGACATTCCTGGGTTCGATGCGGTGGATGAGCCTTCGTTGATTTGGTTTGTGATTTTGGTTGCGGTGACGCTGCAAACCTCGTTCTTGACGCCTCCAGTTGGCTTTGCGCTCTTTTATTTGAAGGGCGTGTGTCCGCCAGAGATTAAACTGATGGATATCTATAAGGGCGTTGTACCGTTCGTATTGTTGCAATTGCTTGGGCTAATGCTTGTCTTCTTCTGGCCAGCATTGGCGACTTGGCTCCCGTCTGTTGCCTATTAGACGGGGTTCAAAAGGAAAAACATGATGACCAATGAACAATTGATCGCGCGTTTGCGCGCGATCGCTGGTGCGCGAAATGTTCTGACAGGTGAGCAGGCTACCGAGCGCTTTCGCAAAGGTTTCCGTTCAGGCGAGGGGGATGCGTTATGCGTCGTTCGCCCTGCGAAACTGCTGGAGATGTGGCAGGCACTAGAAGCAATTGTTCAAGCCGATAAGATTGTCATCATGCAGGCCGCGAATACCGGATTGACCGAAGGTTCAACGCCGAACGGGCAATATGATCGCGACGTGGTGATCATCAACACCAACAGACTTAAAAACAACTATGTGGTTGATGAGGGCAGGCAAGTGGTGAGCCTTGCTGGCTCAACCTTATTTGATCTTGAGAAGCAACTCGCGCCTTTTGGACGACAGCCGCACTCTGTGATTGGGTCATCATGTATCGGTGCGTCAGTTGTCGGCGGTGTTTGCAATAATTCGGGGGGCTCATTGGTGGAACGTGGCACTTCTTACACGGAACTAGCGCTGTTTGCACGAATTTCGGCGACAGGCCAGCTTGAACTCGTCAATCATCTCGACATGGAACTCGGCGAAACACCAGAAGAAATGCTGGGTCGTCTTGATCGTGGTGATGCACTGAATGATGCGCTGAAGCCAACCAACAAACTGGCGTCTGATAAAGAATATTCCGATCAAGTTCGTGATGTTACGGCAAGCAGTCCGGCGCGCTTTAACGCCGACAAGCGTCGTCTTTATGAAGCGTCAGGATGTGCTGGCAAGCTTGCAGTTTTTGCAGTGCGGTTGGACACCTATCCCAAGGCACAAAATGAGCAAGTTTTCTACATTGGGACGAATGACGCGCAACGGTTAGGGAAATTGCGCCGTGATGTGCTTGCGCAATTTGAAACGCTGCCCATAAGTGCGGAGTATATGCACAAGGAGATCTTTGATTTGTCCGAGCGGTACGGCAAAGACACGGTGCTGATGATCAAATATCTTGGCACCGCTGCGCTGCCGCAATTCTTTGCCCTAAAGGGGTGGTTTGACAGTTGGTTCAACAAGCTTGCGTTAACCCGCAACCTAACCGACAAATCGCTTTATTGGCTGACGCGCTTATTGCCTTGCCTTTTGCCGAAACGGATCATGGATTTCCGGAAGCGTTTTGAGCATCACTTGATCCTCAAAATGCGCGACGAAGGCATTAAAGAAGCGCGCAAATATTTAGCAGACAACTTTGCCGACGAAGGCGAGGGGGCGTATTTCGAATGTACCCCTGATGAAGGGAAAATGGCGGAGCTTAATCGTTTTGCTGCGGCTGGCGCAGGTGTGCGCTACCAAGCTGTTAATGCTGGGAAAGTCTCTGATATTCTGGCATTGGATATTGCACTGCCGCGAAACTGCGAAGATTGGGTTGAGGAACTGCCTGCGGAACTGGAAGAGCAAATCATCCATAAACTCTATTATGGACACTTTATGTGTCACGTTTTCCACCAAGACTACGTGGTCAAAAAGGTTGCAGACGTAAAGGCGATCAAGGCAGAAATGCTCAAGATCCTGACGCGCCGAGGTGCAGAATACCCGGCGGAGCACAATGTGGGGCATATGTATCAGGCCAAGCCGGACCTTGCCGAATTCTACAAGCAGCAAGACCCGACAAATTCTATGAACCCGGGCATTGGTAAAATGTCGAAGAAGCGCAATTACTCTTAGGTTTTGCGCGGCTTTGTGAGTTTGCTGAAGTAGAAAACAGCAAAGCATAAGAAAGCTAAGCACCAACTTAGCTGCGCCGCCCGTAACGCAAAGATATGCAGCTCGCCGAAGTCGACAATTTCGACCGCAGTCCGTAATAGCGCTGAGAGAATGATCAGCGTGAAAGCAATGGCTGCACCGAGATCTGTCTCTAGCGGATAACCGGTATGTCCCCGGGTTGCTCTGACCATTACGCCAAGCATCAATGTGCTCATTGCACCAACAAAGATGGCGTGGATGCCCGCTTCCGTTTGAATGTCTGTCACGCCAAATGGTGCCAGGCTGAGGAGCGCTAGGCCGAGTGGAATAAAGCCAAATCCAATGTGCAGAACAAGCAAGATGAAGCTTCGGATGGTTTGGTTGCCACACCAGCGCGACAATCGCCAAACATTTGCAATTGCCGCGATGGCAAGCAACGTGCCTGCAAACACTGAGTTCGGGAGGAAAGACCAAGTGAGCATTGCAGCTAATGTCGCTGCCAGCACCTGCATGTCTTTTTGTTCAAAAACGATTGGTAATTTGGTTGCACCCTGCTTTTTGAGCCAGTTTTTAGTAAAGTTTGGAATGATACGCCCGCCGATCACGCCCAACAAAAGCGTAATCAAAGTGAGTGCAAGTCGGGTTGAAATGGTCGTTTCTTCGGTGATTGCAAATTCGAGAAAGAATCCGATTTGACACGCCGCGAACAGCCCA
>CAJXLH010000324.1 GCA_913055925.1 uncultured Maritalea sp.
ATTTTCTTCAATTATGGCGTTTGGTGCACGTTTCCTCAGTTCATCTAAGTAGCGCCAATGGGTCGTAATACGTTTGTTTTCGGTTATGCCAAGTTCCACCAGCAAAAAAACGCCCGAACAAATCGCCATAAATTGCGTGCCGCCTTTGTGTGCAGCGTGAAGTTCATGGCGCAATTGATCTGAGATGGACTTTTTTGTCGGCCAACCCGGCACTATGATGAGATCGAATGATGCAAGTCGTTCGGTTGACGCAGTGGCTTCAACCACTAGACCGCCGGCCAAACGAATCGGCCCATCGTCAACGCTTACCGTTTCGCAGGCGACCCAGTTAGGGATTTCGGGTCGCGGCGTCGCAAATATTTCAACGGCAATGCCATATTCAAACGTGCAAAGCCCATCATAGGCGAGAATTGCGATTCGGATTTGGTTTGCAGCCATTTGTTTTTTCTCATCGTTTTGGCGGGAATTTAACGTAGTGTGGTAAAATCGCCAATAGCTGATTGATTCTGCGGATTTCAATTTTGGGTAAATTGGTGTGCAATTGGTCTGCTTCTTTCTATTGCGAGACAAATCATGTTCGAATCAATTTATGCCGCGCTTGAGGCGCAGGGGTTTTCCATTTTTATGATTGGCTGGATTGTTTGCCTTTTGGGCGCGCTGACACACATGATCGGCGGTGGATTTCGTGACGGTTCGTCCAAAGTGCCGGTATTGGGCAATTGGGCAGCATTGCAAAAAGGTGACAAAGGCTATGTCCAACAGATTGTTGCCGCTTGGATTTTCCGACTCGGTGGTTTGATGGTCATAGTTGGCGGAGCGTTGCACTTTTTCTGATGAAAATTCGTCGTGTTCGCTCTTTTATTGCGAATTTGAACGCCTATATCTCTTCATGAAGGATGTGCCAAAGATTGGGCATCCGCAAAATAGTTCGGATTTGATAGGCTCGTTGAAGAGCAAATCGGGTCCACAACGCTTCGAGACGCAAACATGGCTGTGCCGAATTGACGGGCGGTGATGAACAGCGGGCCGAAAATGGAGAGTTGAAACGTGAATATTGAAAAATATACCGAACGTGCGCGCGGATTTATCCAATCAGCGCAATCTGGCGCTCTATCAGCTGGGCACCAGCAATTTACCCCCCTACATTTGCTAAAAGTGCTGCTTGATGATGATCAAGGAATGGCTTCTGGCCTTGTTGATCGTGCGGGCGGCAATGCGAAAACCTTGCGCACTGGCGTGGAAGCAGGGTTGAAGAAAATTCCATCTGTTTCAGGCGACAATGGGCAGCTCTACTTGAGTCGCGAATTGGCGCGGGTTTTCGAAACAGCAGAAAAGGCAGCGGACAAGGCGGGCGATTCTTACGTCACCGTAGAACGCTTGCTTCTGGCGCTGACCATTGAAAAAGACAATGATGCTGGCAAATTGCTGGCCTCCGCCGGCGTGACGGCAAATGGATTGAACGACGCGATCAATGATTTGCGCAAAGGCCGAACTGCCGATTCGCAAAGTGCCGAAGAAGCCTATGATGCGTTGAAAAAATATGCGCGTGATCTTACCGAAGTGGCCCGCGAGGGCAAGCTTGACCCTGTTATTGGTCGAGACGACGAAATTCGTCGCGCAGTGCAGGTTTTGTCGCGCCGTACCAAAAACAATCCTGTGCTAATTGGTGAACCAGGCGTCGGTAAAACCGCTATCGCCGAAGGTCTGGCTTTGCGTATCGTCAATGGCGATGTCCCCGAATCGATTAAAGGCAAGTCGTTGCTTGCCCTTGATATGGGCGCGTTGATTGCTGGCGCAAAATATCGCGGCGAGTTCGAAGAGCGTTTGAAGGCTGTATTGAATGAGGTTCAATCGGCTGAAGGCCAGATCATTTTGTTCATTGATGAAATGCACACGCTGGTCGGCGCGGGCAAATCTGATGGCGCAATGGATGCATCCAACCTTTTGAAACCCGCCCTTGCGCGAGGTGAGTTGCACTGCGTGGGTGCCACAACGCTCGATGAATATCAAAAGCATGTTGAAAAAGATGCGGCTTTGGCCCGACGGTTCCAGCCTGTTTTTGTGTCCGAGCCAACTGTTGAAGATACGATCTCGATCCTTCGCGGCTTGAAAGAGAAGTATGAACTTCACCATGGGGTTCGGATTTCCGATAGCGCGTTGGTGTCGGCGGCGACATTATCGAATCGCTACATCACAGATCGATTCTTGCCCGATAAAGCCATCGATTTGATGGACGAAGCTTCTGCGCGCTTGCGGATGCAGGTTGATAGTAAGCCCGAAGAATTGGACGAACTCGACCGTCGAATCATTCAGCTGAAAATCGAGCGGGAAGCGCTGAAAAAAGAAACGGACGATGCGTCTAAAGCGCGGTTAGAAAAGCTTGAAGCTGAACTTGGCGATTTGGAAGAAGAAGCCGATGCGCTGAACCAACGCTGGGTGGCAGAAAAAGATCGGTTGGGCGCTGAGCAAAAGCTTAAAGAACAGCTCGATCAAGCGCGTACCGATTTGGAAAACGCGCAACGGTCTGGCGATCTCGCGAAGGCAGGCGAGTTGGCCTATGGGCTTATTCCTGAGCTTGAACAAAAGATCAAACAAGCAGAAGCAAATTCGGCTGAAGCGGAAACAGCCAGCATGGTGGAAGAGGTGGTTTCCCCATCTCACGTGGCGCAGATTGTGTCGCGTTGGACTGGCGTGCCGGTCGACAAAATGCTGGAAGGCGAGCGCGAAAAACTTCTCCGCATGGAAGAAGAATTGGGCAAACGCGTGGTAGGACAGTCCGAAGCGGTGGCCGCCGTGTCAAAAGCTGTGCGCCGTGCGCGCGCCGGTTTGCAGGACCCGAATCGCCCGATTGGTTCATTCATGTTCCTTGGGCCAACCGGTGTCGGTAAAACCGAACTCACCAAAGCTTTGGCGCAGTTCTTGTTCGACGATGATGCAGCCATGGTGCGTTTGGACATGTCCGAATTTATGGAAAAGCACTCCGTTGCTCGTTTGATCGGCGCGCCTCCGGGCTATGTCGGGTACGATGAGGGCGGTGTGCTCACCGAAGCGGTGCGTCGTCG
>CAJXLH010000325.1 GCA_913055925.1 uncultured Maritalea sp.
CCGCGCCAGATGGCACGCCATTCACGTTGCCAGGACGCAGCCTGTTGCTCGTGCGCAATGTCGGTCATTTGATGACTATTGATGCGGTGTTGGATGCCAATGGCAATGAAGTGCCAGAAGGTATGCTTGATGCGCTCATCACTGTTCTTTGCGCGATGCACGACCTCAAAAAATCTGATGGAGATCGCAATTCACGCACGGGATCGATCTATATCGTGAAGCCCAAAATGCATGGCCCCGAAGAAGTCGCGCTGGCCAACGATCTCTTTAACCTGGTTGAGGATGCGCTCGGCCTTGCACGTCACACAGTCAAAATTGGCGTGATGGACGAGGAACGTCGCACAACCGTCAACCTCAAAGAGTGCATCCGCGCGGTGAAAGACCGGATTGTCTTTATCAACACCGGTTTTTTGGACCGCACCGGCGACGAAATCCACACCTCAATGAAAGCTGGGCCCGTATTGCCGAAGGGGGCAATCAAGTCGCAGCCCTGGCTAAACGCCTATGAGGATTGGAATGTCGATACGGGCCTTGAAACAGGCTTCTCTGGCACCGCGCAGATCGGCAAAGGCATGTGGGCAATGCCAGACGAGATGGCGGCGATGGTCGAGCAAAAAATCGGTCACCTTAACGCAGGTGCAAACTGCGCATGGGTGCCATCACCAACAGCGGCGACATTGCATGCGATGCATTATCACCAGCTCAGCGTCTTTGACCGTCAGAACGAATTGTCAAAGCGGGTCAAGGCAAGTCTCACCGATATTCTAACGCCACCACTGCTTGCTGGGCAGAACCTTTCTGAAGACGAAGTAACAGCCGAACTCGAAAACAATGCCCAAGGCATTTTGGGTTACGTGGTGCGCTGGATCGATCAGGGCGTGGGATGTTCCAAGGTGCCCGACATTCACGATGTTGGTTTGATGGAAGACCGCGCCACTTTGCGTATCTCTTCTCAGCATATTGCCAATTGGTTGGCGCATGGTTTGGTCAGCAAAGATCAAGTGATGGCTGCAATGAAAAAGATGGCCGCGATTGTTGATGCGCAGAACGCTAGCGATCCAGCCTATCGGAAAATGGCAGAAGATTTTGACGGTTCAATCGCATTCCAAGCGGCATGTGAATTGGTGTTTGAAGGGGGCGTGCAGCCATCAGGCTACACAGAGCCGATCCTTCATCGCCGCCGTAAAGAAGCCAAAGCGGCCCACGCGAACTAATGCCCAAGGCAACAAAGGCCAAAAGCCCCAAGCAAAGCGTGCAGTCGCTCGACCGCGCGTTTGGGCTTTTGCAATTGCTGGCTGACCATCCCGATGGGATGACGTTGGCCGCGATTGCGCCCGAGGCAGACTTAGCGCCGTCAACCGCCCATCGCCTGCTTTCAAGTCTTGAAAGCTTAGGCTTTGCCAGTTTCGAAGCCAGTTCGAACAAATGGTTTGTGGGCCTGTCTGCTTTCCAGGTTGGCGCGGCCTTTTTGCGTCGGCGAGATTATGTCGCCACGGCGCGCCAATATATGCGGCAATTGGTGGAGCTAACGGGTGAGACCTCCAACCTTGCCGTGCTTAAAAACGACCAGCTGACGTTTGTCTCGCAAATTGAATCATCAGAAGCCATGCGCATGGCTGTGCCGATTGGCACGCGCGGACCCCTTCATGCGAGTGCCGTCGGCAAAGCAATTTTGGCCTATTTGCCGCAAGACGAGGTGGCCGACTTGGTCGCGAAAATTGATTATCCCGCACTCACCTCGAAATCGCACAAGAACAAAACTGCGTTGCTAAATGATCTCAAATCTATCAAATCGCGGGGCTTTGCAGTGGATGATGAAGAGCAATCATTGGGCCTACGCTGCATCGCAGCACCTATCTTCAACGAACTCGCAGAGCCGATTTTTGCGGTGTCTATTTCCGGGCCAACAATTCGCGTTTCTGAGGACAAGTTAGATCACTTGGCAGCGCACGTTGTCGCAATCGCGGAAAAAATCTCGGAACAAATTGGCGGCGTCAACCGTTTAGATCACGAAATTGTGTGACGACGGACTGCAAAATTCAGTAAGTGTTGCTCATGTGCAGTACACAAATCTTTCTAACTAAGGTATGTGTCCAAAACCAATAGATCCTCGATGCGACGGCGAAGGCTGTCGCTCATTTTGTTTTTGAGTTGTTATGGCTGAGAATTTCAATCGTCGAAAGTTTATCCAACTGGCTGCAAGCGCAGCGACAATGCCTTTGCTTGCCGCCTGTGGTGCATCAGGTTCCGCACAGTTGCGTGCAGCGAGCTTTCGCGAGCAAAAAGCAGCTGATGCTGCGCGGTACGCGGCAATTCCAGACGGTGAATTCACTATTCCGGCAGTTCCAGGCAACCGAATCGACAAAAAATACTGGCGCCAAGTGGTAGATGATCCATTTGGCGAAGTGCCGGGCACAATCGTAATCGATACGCCAAACCGATTCCTCTACCTCACGCTGCCAGAAAACAAAGCCATGCGTTATGGCATTGGTGTCGGCAAAGCCGGGTTTGAATGGTCTGGCCGGGCAACTGTGCAAATGAAACGCCGTTGGCCAACTTGGACGCCGCCGAAAGAAATGATCGAGCGCGTTCCAGAGCTTGAAAAATGGGCAAAGGGCCAGCCTCCAGGGTTGGACAACCCATTGGGTGCGCGTGCGCTTTACATCTTCATGAATGGCCGCGATACGCTTTACCGCATCCACGGCTCGCCAGAATGGTGGAGCATTGGCACGGCCGCCTCTTCAGGCTGCATCCGCTTGGTTAACCACGACATTGTTGATCTTTACAACCGCGTCACCAAAGGTGCGCCGATTGTAGTGATCCCAGACAATCGCGTTACGCCGGGCGCCGTTGCTTAAAGCAAAGGCATCTATCCACCCTTAACGATCCGCCTTATTCATCGGCGCGGTGATGTTTTAAAAACGTCGCCGCGCTTTGCGTTATGTTTTCGTCGAGCTGAGAAACCAGTTTTTCGTCGCGTCCCTCATAGTCAATTGATGACAAAACACGCCGGATGATCGCCAGGCGGGCGCGGCGCTTATCGTTCGACCGGATAATGGTCC
>CAJXLH010000326.1 GCA_913055925.1 uncultured Maritalea sp.
TTCAGATCTCACATTGGAAGTCCTCAACGAAAACCAAAGGGTTCTAAAATCAATCGAATTGGCTTGGCATTATTTTGGTGACCCCGTCAGTCCAATTGGAGTCGTTACGGTGGCCCCGCAAATGAGTGTATCGCGCGAGGTTCAATATCACCCACGTCGAGCTTTCGATGACAGTGGCGTACTGAGAACAGACAACTTTTGGAAGTTCAAAGATTTTCAGAAATTTGTCGCCGACGATCAGTCGCGGTCAATTCGACTGAGTTTCATATTTGAGATAGTGGGTAAAACACCAAGCTCCCACCTTACTGCTTCATGCGTCGTACCAATTGATCGTGATTTCAAATCGAACGCAGCCTTGGGCACATATGTGCTTTTTTCGCGTGAGTGTTTTGCTGATTAACTTGTGCTCGACTACGGATACGCACCCGATTGTGGCATTTTGTCGACCTAGTCTTTTGTATTTGGCTATATTGCTTCTGTTGTTTTCGAGGAGAAAAATTTGCAACCGAGAATACTATATTTCATTTCACCTAACGCTATGGAGCTGGCCTATCTTCACTTCATACCTTGACGAATTGCGAGGCCAGATGTGATGAGCCTTCCCTTTCTAACTGCGTGAGATGCCAGTGGGAGCGGGCCACATTTTGTAAGGCGAAACATGGGGATGCCAGTACTCTGTTCGTTGGCAACAAGGTTCGGGTCTGCTTCCCACACCGCGATTGTATAACTTCTTGTGATAAAATCTGAGCTCGATGTTGCGATGAACTTTAACGGACTCTGCTCAAGGCTCGAAGCGGACTTTCAAGCGTGACTATAGTAGAGTGCTCAGAATTGTTGACGTTTGGTCAATGCCAGTGTTGCTTCAATTCGATTGTCCAGTTTTCCAATTTACTGAATAAGTCATCGATTTGGTTCGTATCTAGCCGCGGAAGCTCCACCATTTTCTTTGCAATAATACCTTCACGACCCGCATTTTCCCTCTGACGCAAATAGTACATCAGCCCGAGACATGCACCGGTGCCGAGACAAAAGCTCATCGAGGTGAAGCCCATATTCACGGCGTTATTGATGATCAAAAGGGCGGCCGTGGCGTAAAAGAGTTTTGCGTTTTGAGGCGATTTTTTTGGCGCTTGGAAGATTGTGCGCAGAAACCAGGTGGCGAAAAGCATTAGGCCGAGAATGCCGTTTCTTAGCGCAATGTCATAGAAAGTGCTGTGGGTGCCAACGAAAAGCCGATCATCGGCATCTTCCGGCGTGATTTTCCAATATCGGTCGTGAATTTCTGTGAAATCATTTGAGATATACTCTGTGCCGTAACCTACGCCCAGACCGTAGGTGTCGATCAGCGCTGACCAAGTGTCGCGCCAAAGGATAAGGCGAAAGCCTGTGTTGGAATCGACTGTGTTCAGCTCGCCGATAAAAAAGGGAGCGATGAGCGAAAAAATGCCGAGAGCGACAATGAGGCCGGCGTTGACGAGTTTGAAACTGCCCGTGATAAGCATGGAAACAACGACAAGCGCAAGCAATTGAGACTGTGTGCTTGTCGAGATCAAAAGAAGCAACGTACAGAGAAGTATGCTCTCAACCGCGGACCTTTTTCGTCGGAAAAGAAATATGAAAAACAACAACGCAAGCAGTGCGCTGGCGTTGTTGAGGAGATAAATCAACGGCTCAACAATATAAGGTTCGTCTGACGGGCTGAGCTTTTTGGCGAGTTCCGTGATTGCTAAACCGACGGCAAATAGCTTGAGTGCGTGTTTTTCGATTTTTTGGAAATGGGCATGGAACAACATGAAAAACGTGTTGGCAGACAATATGACTATTGGAAGCCAGACCCAGTGTCTGATGGCGGCGACCGGGTCGCGATAGATTGTCCACGACGACGGCATCGCACCATATAGCGAAGCCAGTAGAAGACAGCTCGACAAGAGAGCGAAGGGCATTTGGCCCGACAGGTAGACAATGCGCTGATTGCGAAGGACGTTTGCCGTCATCAAAATGCAAATACTAACGAGTGGCCAAATGCCCCAAAATCGGGTGGTGGCAAATGTTAAGCAGTAGAGCACCAAAAGGATTGATGTGATGTCTTTGAGCCAGTCGCTTCGCGCGCATTTTGCTGTTTGCTGCGTGCCGAAACTGCCAACCGCGCTCATTTAGTTGTTGCTCGGTTACGCTGCGGGAAAGCGGCGCTGATCCAATCGGTAAGCAACAGGCAGAGAAAACGGGGCCCGGTTGTGATGTATCGCTTGGTAAGCCGTTTTGGTTCCTTCGCGACCCGAAACAACCATTCCAAGCCAATCTTATGCACCCAATTTGGCGACGGGCGCACTACGCCCGCGTTCACATCAAAAGCGGCGCCGACACCGATCATTATTGCGTTGATGTGTTTGGTGTTTTGAGCCATCCAAAGCTCTTGTTTGGGACAGCCAATGCCGACAAAGAGCAAGCGCACGCCGCTGCGATTGATGTCTTTGATGAGGCTGTCATTTTCTTTCTGGGTGAGCGGCCGGAACGGTGGAGCATAGGCGAAGGCGATTTTGGATCGTGGGCATGCGGTTTGGATATGCAGGCTTAGATTTTTGATCAGGGCATCATCCTTTCCGCCGTAAAAACCGATGGGAATGCTTGCGGTTGCTGCCAAATCGCACAGTTGCATCATAATGTCAGCGCCGTGCTGTGCGCAATTGGGCTTTACGCCGAAGCGTAACGCGTAAGCCCATTGCAAAATGGTGCTGTCGGGTATGGCGACTGTTGCTTTGTCGATGGCGTCGCGGAACTTGTCACTGTCACGCGCTGTGATGCAGCTATGAACGTTTGTGATACAGCAATATCCGCGCTCGCCACGCAGCGAACGTTCGATGACCTGGTGTGCAAATTCATCTGTGGTTAGGCGGTCGACCCGCAGACCAAGCAATCTATGTGGTCCATTCTCCGTCATGTGACCTCGTTGTTCTTCAAAAACCAGTTGTAGGTTTCCAGGATGCCCTCGCGCAGACCAATTGAAGGTCTCCAGCCCAGTGCGGAGAGCTTATCCACGTTGGTGCATGACGGAGAATGGA
>CAJXLH010000327.1 GCA_913055925.1 uncultured Maritalea sp.
ACGGCAGCATCAAATGTGCGCAAGCCGTATCCCAAACAAACTTCGATATTATTCAGGGCCTGGCCTTTGGTGTCGTGGAAGTGTCCTGCCAATTTGGCCACCGGCACAACTTGCTGCACAGCCTCTAACATCTGCGATGTGGTCAACGGCGTCGCCGCGCCAATTGTATCGCCAAGGCTGATTTCATAGCAGCCAATATCCATCAACGCCTTCGCCACCCGCGCCACATTTTGAGGGGACGTTGGCCCATCATAAGGACAATCTGTGACGCATGAAACATAACCGCGTACGGGCAGCCCATCGGCTTTTGCTGCTGCCAACACTGGCTTGAAACGCTCGATGCTTTCATCAATTGAACAATTGATGTTTTTTTGACTGAACCCCTCAGACGCGGACGCAAACACAGCAATTTCATCTGCCTTTGCTGCGCGAGCGCCTTCATAGCCCTTCATATTGGGCGTCAGCGCCGCATAAGAAACGCCCGCGTGCCGCTCAATGCCAGCAAACACATTGGCCGCGTCGGCCATTTGCGGCACCCATTTTGGTGACACAAAGCTTGTAACCTCAATCTTCTTGAAACCACAAGCACTGAGTTGGTCGACCAACTTAATTTTGTCCGCCGTCGCGATGATTTGCTTTTCATTTTGCAAGCCATCGCGCGGACCCATCTCAAAGATGGTGACGGCATCACTCATCTTCGGGTTCCAGTTCGATGAGTAGTGCACCGTCTTCAACTTGATCACCAAGTTCAACGAGCACCGATTTGATGATCCCGTCGCGCGGTGCGGTGAGCCCATGCTCCATTTTCATCGCTTCAATGGTGATCAGTTTGTCGCCTTCTGAAACCTTGTCGCCAGCGCTTGCGCTTAGCGCAACAACCGCGCCCGGCATTGGCGAAACGATGTTGTCGCCTGAAGCCGCGCCTTCGCCCGCCAATTCAAGTTTTACGCGATCGAAAGTGAAGGTTTCTTCGCCGGTGAAAATGGCAATGAAGTCTTCATGTTGTACGTAGCGAACGGCGTGGCGCTGTCCGTTAACACTGATGCTGAGCTTCTGATAATCTGCGCTGAGCAGTTCAACGTCCAACTGACGATCATCGGTTGTCACTTGGCAGACGCCGACATTATTCAGCTGAACCTGATAATGCTGACGCTCACCATCGAGATCAAACGCAATGTTGTCTGTTTCGCCCGGCCACGCCCGCCAACCAGAAAGTTTAGACCATGGGTCACCCCCATTGTCCGTGTTGGCTAATCCGAGCCCCAGCAAAACCGCAGCGGCGTGGGCAGCGTTTGTCACTTTTGGCGCAACAATCAGCTCGTCCAAATCGCGATCGATTAGGCCAGTATCCACATCACCCTTCGCAAACCCTTCGTGGGCACAAAGCGCCGCCAAAAATGCGCGGTTGGTGACCGAACCGGCAATCTCCGATTTTCCAAGGGCTGTCGCCAATCCGTTTAGAGCTTCACCACGGCTTTCGCCATGAACGGTAATTTTGGCGATCATTGGATCATAGAATGGCGAAATCACATCGCCGGTCACCACACCAGAGTCGATGCGTGCGCTGTCCGCTGGCAAGCGCAAATGCTCGAGCGTGCCGGTGGCAGGCAAAAAGCCTTTCGGCACATCTTCGGCATAAAGCCGCGCCTCGAACGCCCAACCATTGACCGCGAGTTCATCTTGAGATTTTGGCAGCGTTTCACCACTTGCAACGCGCAGTTGCCATGCAACCAAATCCTGACCAGTAATCATTTCGGTGACCGGATGTTCCACCTGCAATCTGGTATTCATTTCCATGAAGTAGAACCCGTTCGGGTTCAGCCCATTCGCTGCATCAACGATAAATTCAATCGTCCCTGCACCTGAATAGTTGATGGCTTTCGCGGCCTTTACTGCGGCTTCGCCCATTGCGTTGCGCATCTCTTCGGTCATCCCCGGAGCGGGGGCCTCTTCGATCACCTTTTGGTGGCGGCGCTGTAGCGAACAGTCGCGTTCGAACAGATGCACAGCATTGCCGTGGTCATCGCCGAACACTTGAATTTCGATGTGACGCGGGGTGGTGATGTATTTTTCAATCAAAACCCGACCATCGCCGAAACTTGATTGACCCTCGCGTGACGCACTTTCAAGCGACGATTTGAACTCCGCTGGATCATCGACCCGGCGCATGCCTTTTCCGCCGCCGCCAGCGCGCGCTTTGATGAGAACCGGATAACCAATTTTCTCCGCTTCTGCGGCCAAGAAATCGGCGTCTTGGTTGTCTCCATGATAGCCAGGCACCACAGGCACACCGGCGTCTTCCATCAATGCTTTGGCTGCATCTTTGAGGCCCATTGCGCGGATCGCATCTGCCGACGGTCCAATGAAGCGGACGCCAGCCTTGTCCAGCGCTTCGACAAACTCCGGGTTTTCAGAAAGGAACCCATATCCCGGGTGCACGGCTTCGGCGCCAGACATTTCAATCGCTTCCAAGATCTTGTCGACCCGCAAGTAGCTTTCTGCCACGGGTGCAGGTCCAAGCCGATAAGCTTCGTCAGCCATTTTGACATGCTGCGCATTTGCGTCCGCATCCGAATAAACAGCAACGCATTTGATGCCCATCTTTTGCGCTGTGCGCATAACCCGACAGGCAATTTCACCACGGTTGGCAATGAGAATTTTTTTAAACATCTCGGCGCTCCCTACATTCTAAATATGCCGAATTGCGTGTCAGCAATCGGTGCGTTGAGGGTTGCAGAAAGCGACAAAGCAAGTTGATCGCGTGTTCGGGCGGGGTGGATGATCCCATCGTCCCAAAGCCGTGCCGAAGCAAAAAGCGGATGCGACTGCTCTTCGAACTGATCGATGATCGGTTGTTTGAACTTCGCTTCGTCTTCTGCCGACCAGCTATTGCCTTTTCGCTCAATGCCGTCGCGTCGAACGGTTGCAAGAACACCCGCGGCTTGTTCGCCACCCATCACGGAAATGCGGGAGTTCGGCCATGTCCAAAGGAAACGCGGCTGATAAGCGCGACCGCACATGCCGTAGTTGCCCGCGCCAAACGCACCACCAACCCA
>CAJXLH010000328.1 GCA_913055925.1 uncultured Maritalea sp.
TGCGGCATCCGCGCATTTGAACTGCAACCAAAACTCTTGCTGCCGCAATATGGCATGTCCCGTCTCATCTCCAAGATGGAGAACGAAGACCTTATTTGGCGCGGCGAATGCCCTGAAGATGGCCGAGGATTGGTCCTAGCAATTACCGAAAAAGGGCGCGAGTTGCGCAAGAAAATGTGGGCAGTTTATGGTCCTGCCATGCAGCAAGCACTTGGCTCAAAACTGACAAACGAAGAAGTTGGAACGCTAGCGGTCATTCTAGGAAAACTTCACAAATGACGCGTGTGGTCATCATTGGCAATGCTGGCGGCGGCAAATCCACTCTTTGCCGCGCAATTGCTCAGGCAAAAGGCATTCAGCACTTCGCTGTTGATTTGATCCAATGGCAACCGAATTGGGTGCCAACTCCTGAAGTGGAAGTAATCAGGACGATCGACACAATCATCAACCAAGAAAAATGGATCATAGACGGATTTGGTCCATCAGTTTCCATTCAAAAACGGATGGACGCCTGCGACACGATTGTTTTTGTCGACTTGCCAATTTGGGTTCATTTTTGGTGGGCGACAAAAAGGCAAATTAGGTCAGTGTTTAAGGGACGCGAAGATGGACCTGAGGGATGCCCGATGTTGCCGGTCACAATAAAACTCTACAAAATGATATGGGAGATCCATAAGAGGATTAGACCAACGCTTTTGCAACAAATCACTAAATATGACGGATTGAAGCGCGTGGTTCATATCAAAACGCCGCAGCAACTTCGACACTTCGCTGCATCAATGCAAAACGGGGCCTAGTGGCCCCGCTTCTCATTCGTCGAAAGCTGAACGCTTCTTAGTCGCGCGATACTTCTGCGAGCGCATCAGCAAAAATGTCAATTTTGTCGACGCCGAGACCCGCGATGTTCATGCGTGAGTTGCCAACCATATAGACGCCGTAGTCTTTTTTGATTTTTGCAACTTGCTCTGGGGTGATACCCAAAAGCGAGAACATGCCGCGGTGCTCCGCGATAAAGTCATAGTCTGCGCTGTTGGAGCGCTTACGCATGGCTTCGGCCAAGTTTTCGCGGATGGTCACCATGTGGTTGCGAACCTGGGTAAGCTCTGCTTCCCATTCTGCACGCAGGGTCTTGTCATTCAAGATGATGCGTACGATCTCTGCACCGTGATCTGGCGGCATGGAATAGTTTGCACGCGCTGCGCTGAGCAGCTGAGAGAACGTGACTTTGGCAGATTCTTCGTTTGCGCCGATGATCATCGCGCAGCCAACGCGTTCGCGATAAAGCCCAAAGTTTTTAGAGCAAGACGCTGCAACAGCCATTTCAGGCAATGTCGCGGCAAGTTTGCGCACGCCGTAAGCGTCGTCTTCAAGACCATCGCCAAAGCCAAGGTAAGCGATATCAACGAGCACAAAAACGCCTGTTTCTTTGACAATCTCCGTGAGCGTATCCCACTGGTCATTGGTTAGGTTCGCGCCGGTTGGGTTGTGGCAGCAACCATGCAGCAACAAGATATCGTCGCTGGTCATTTTTTTGACGGCGTCGCACATCTCATCGAAACGCACATTGCGTTTGTCTGCATCGAAATATGGGTAGCTTGCTGTTTTTAGTCCCGCAGCTTCCATCAGTGGCACGTGATTTGGCCAAGTTGGATCGGACAGATAAACAGTTGCACCAGGTTTTGCGATATCGAGCAAATCGGCAATCAAACGAAGCGCGCCTGTACCGCCTGGCGCTTGCGCAGCGCGCACACGGTCTTTTGACACGGCATCGCCCAACACAAGGTCGACCATCGCGTCATTAAAACCAATATTGCCGGCCATGCCGACATAGGTCTTGGTGGTTTGCTCTTTAACCCGTTTGTCCTCTGCTTTTGCAACTGCCGTCATGATCGGCGTGTTGCCGGTTGCGTCTTTATAAACGCCAACGCCAAGATCGATCTTATTTTCGCGGTTGTCTGCGGCGAATTCAGCGATCAGTGCAATGATTTTGTCTTCAGGTGCGGGTGATAGTTTTTCAAACATGACCTTGTTCCGGTTTCATTGGCAGATGTCATTTTTTTGACACCGGAACTTGTGTTAAACAGCGTAAACGTAACAAGCAAGTGATCACGCTTGGAATTTAGTTGTATTTTGACGTCTTTTATTAAACTATTCGGTCAAGATTATGGGTATGCGCTTTACTGGATTGGTTTCGTTTTTGGGTTTGTTTCTCGCATTTGCCACAACGGCACATGCGCAATCCCTTGAACCCTTGGAGCACAGCCATGTGGCTGTGGGCGGCAAACAGATCGCGCGTGCATGGCTGACGAACCCCACCGACCGATATAGGCATTTTGTACTGGGCGACGAGTATGAAGCCGGCAGCTTGGTTGTTGAGATGCAAAATGGCGAGCGCCATCAACTCGACCTACCTGAAAACCTGGTTTTTGAAGATCGGCATGTGCGGCTTGCGGATTTAGACAAAGACGGCAAAGACGAAATTGTGGTTGTGATGAGCGACCAAAAACAAGGCGCGGCATTGGCCGTTTTTGAAGCCATCAACGACATCACTTTGATCGCCCACACGCCGTTCATTGGCACACCAAATCGCTGGCTCAACCCTGCCGGGATTGCTGACTTTGATGGCGATGGGCGGCTCGAAATTGCGCTGGTGCAAATGCCGCATTTGGTCAAGCGGCTCGAATTTTGGCGCATGATTGACGGGCAATTGGCGCGTGTGGCGTTTGCTGACGGTTTTTCTAACCATAGACTGGGGTCGCGATTTCAAAAGCTGAGCGCTATTCACGATGTTGATCATGACGGCGTTGTCGACCTCATCATCCCCGATGCGGATCGGACGAACCTTCTGGCGATCAGCCTTTACCCTGAAAATCGCTTAATTCGAACATGGGAATTCCCCACAAAAATTGATGGTGATTTCGTTTATCGGGAACGAAACAACAGGCACGTTCTGCGCGTGCGTGCGATTTCTGGCAAAATCCACGTCATTGACTTGCACTAATCTGCGAATTGTCCGACATTTCCTCTTTAAAT
>CAJXLH010000329.1 GCA_913055925.1 uncultured Maritalea sp.
GGGTTTTGGTTTTTCAGCTGCGTGGTCAAAATCGACAAAAAGGTGTCGAAATTCTCGGCAATCGTTTTGCGAGAATTCGCCAATTCAGCGCTGGTTGCGCCAATGCCGCTGGCAGGTGCGAGTTGGACCATTTACCTGTCTCCTAAACCCAAAGGTTTAATCCGCTGTCGCTGATTGTGCCCCGTAATCGGGTTACATCGCCAGCCACTTCGGTTTCGGTTGTTGCGTCAGCAAGATTTTCGTTCGTGGTTCCATCATGGCCATTTTGGGCCGATTGCTGGAAGCTGTTACCTTGTTGATCTTGCTTGAGTGAGAATTGTAGGTTCGCACGGTCAGCATTTAACCCTGCTTGTTGCAGTGCACGCTCAAGTGCGCGAGCATCCCGTTGCAACAAATCCAGCGTTTCGGCGCGTTCCACCACCAAACGGGCGGTCACGTTTTTGCCTTCCATTTCCATTTGGACGTCAATGCGTCCCATCTCAGGCGGATCAAGACGAACTTCAAACCGTTGCATGCCCGCGCGAACCTGTCGCACAATCTCGAAAGCTACTGCAGGAATATTGACCTGCCGTGGCCCATTTCGATTTTGTACCGCTTCAATGTGATTGACTTGTTGTTGAAACTGCTCCGTGCGATTTTGCGCAAAGAGTTTTTCATTCCCTGTTTCAACCGCATCCAATTCACTGGTTAGCGGTGCGTTTGTGCCTGATTGGCGCGCTGCATTTCTGGATAGGTTGCAGCGGCTTGCAAATTTGCCTCTTTTGTCGCTTGCGCAAATGTCATGCGCTCGGGCGCCTGGCTTTGCCCTTCTGCTGTGGCGGCTTGCACAATGGCGCGCAGCGTTTGCGGATCTGTGGCCGTTCTACCGCCGTCTTTTCCGGCTTGCGCTTCACCCATACGCGCGATTTGCGCCAAAATGTCTGGCTCTGTAGTCGCATCGCCCGTTGCGACCGCGCCGCCATTCGCCGCCATTGCTTGCTGACGGACATTTGGCTGTGCCTGCTCTCCATTCAGTGCCGCCTGAATGCTGTTCTGGCCTGATTGTGATTGCCCGGTCACCGCTTGCCACTGACCTTTTTGAGCAGCAGCATTTGTTTGCGCGTCAAATGTTGAATTGCCGATGGCTTGGGCATTTTTCAGTTGTGCTTCAAGCTTTGCGGGTAAGCTTGGCAGTTCCTCGGCCAGTGTGTTTAGTCGGTCGATAATCTGATGAATGTTTGGCGCAGCAGAGCCGGCGGCATTGGCTTGTGCTTGGCCGCCCGCGCCAAATCCAATTTGGTTTAGCATCCGGTCCAGATGCCCCAGCAAATGACCAACCTTTGCAAAATCACTTGCGCCTTGCTTGGCCACGTCGCTTCCAGCGGCGCGCAATTCATTTAACTGCGCGGCGAATGCACCGATAGGGCCGGTTAGACTAATATCGGGGCGACTTGGGTGTGCATTGATCGCGTCCACCAATTTGCCCAGCGCATTGCGCGCAGCGTCCAACTGTTCGCCACTTGGGATTTGTAAGTCGTCAAATGCTTGCGCAAGCGGCATCAAAGCCTCTGCCATTTCAGACAGTGCGTCCGCGAGTTGCTGGTTTGCCGGATCAGCCGTTGCGATACCAATGTTGATGTTTGACGGTGATTGCTCGCCACCAGACACCAACGCCGCTAAGAGTGCTTCAAATCCAGATAGCGCGTTTCCCTCGCCATCCTTCATTTTGTCACCCATCGCACCGGACTTTATTTCCCCCGCCAGGTCGAAACCTGGAAAACTAGCCGTTGCTGATAATCCAAATTGCACGTTTTTTGCCTACTCAAATAACTTAGACATGTTTCCGAACATCTAGATGCAATTAACGGGCCAGTTTTAGGGTGTCTTAAAAAGCCTTTTAAAATCAGTTCGTTATCTGTTTTTCTTGGCGTTTTGCCGGGCGGTAAATTTGTCCAGTTCGGCAAAAACTACGTGTTTTCGGCAATAATTGCCCATGGCACAATCGCGCAATTGCTTGTTTCTTGGCGTTCGTGATGATAAACCGCGCTCAATTCGGTTGGCCCTTAACCCCAATTTGGATGGATGAGAAATGAATTCGCTTGGTATTAACAAGCGCCCGGAAGACACTCGCGTTGTTGTTGCGATGTCTGGCGGCGTGGACAGTTCTGTTGTTGCTGGTTTGATGGCCAAAGAAGGCTACGAAACCATCGGCGTAACCCTTCAGCTTTATGATCATGGCGCAGCCATTCACCGCAAAGGTGCGTGTTGTGCTGGGCAAGATATTCACGATGCGCGCCGCGTAGCGGCTGCGCTCAATATCCCGCACTATGTGCTCGATTATGAAAGCCGTTTTCGCGATGCTGTGATTGAAGATTTTGCCGAAAGCTACGTGCGCGGGGAAACACCAATCCCTTGCGTGAAGTGCAACCAAACCGTCAAGTTTGAAGATTTGCTGCGGGTATCTAAAGACCTTGATGCGGATGTAATGGTGACCGGCCATTATATTCAATGTCTTGAAAAAGACGGTCGCCGTGGGATGTATCGTCCGAACGATCATGGCCGAGATCAGAGCTACTTCTTGTTTGCCACCACGCAAGACCAACTCGACTTTTTGCGCTTTCCGTTGGGTGGCATGACCAAAGATGCAGTGCGTGATGTGGCGCGCGAAATGGGTTTGGTGGTTGCTGAGAAGAGCGATAGCCAAGATATTTGTTTTGTGCCGAATGGCAATTACGCGCAAATTATTCAAAAGCTAAAGCCAGAAGCGGCCGAAGGTGGTGATATTGTGCATATGGACGGGCGTGTGCTTGGTCAGCATAAAGGCATCATTCATTACACGATTGGCCAACGTCGGGGCCTTGGCGTTTCCGCACCGGAGCCACTTTACGTGGTCAAACTCGTGCCAGAAACGCGGCAGGTGATTGTGGGGCCATACGACGCCTTGGCCACCCGTGCCGTGCGTTTGAAGGACGTAAACTGGCTTGGTGCGCAAACATTGGCCGAGATTGAGCAAAATGGACCGATTGAAATAGAAGCCAAAGTCCGC
>CAJXLH010000330.1 GCA_913055925.1 uncultured Maritalea sp.
CACGCCAATTCCGACGCAATGGATCGGACCGATCAGCATCACGGGCGATGTGGTGAACGAAGAGGTTTCGGTGCCCTTGGCGACTTACGAAACCCCACTTTGGCCATCCACGGATCGCGGCGCACGTGTTTCAAGAAAGTCAGGTGGCATACGTTGTACCGTCGTCGACGAACGCATGGCGCGCTCAATTGTCGTGCGCGCTGAAAATGCGGCGGAGGCGCATAAAGCATGTGTTTCACTGGAAGCGCGATTTGATGAGCTTGCTGCGGTGGTTTCCCAAACCAGCCGGTTTGCCCGTTTGCTTGAAATGAATCGCCAGGTTGTCGGCAATTTGTTGTTTCTGCGTTTCGAATGTGAAACCGGCGATGCGTCTGGCCACAATATGGTCACCAAAGCCGCCGACGGTTTGCAGAACTGGATTTTAGAACAATATCCAACCCTTTCTTATTCATCGATTTCTGGCAATTATTGCACGGACAAAAAGGTCAGTGCGGTGAACGGCATTTTGGGTCGGGGCAAAAATGTTGTCGCTGAAATTGAAATTCCACGAAACATCTGCGCGCGCATGTTGCGCATGACGCCTGAGAAAATGGTGCAGCTTAATGTCGAGAAAAATCTAATCGGTGGCTCGATTGCAGGCTCGTTGCGTAGTGCTAATGCTCATTTCGCAAATATGCTTTTGGGTTTCTATTTGGCGACGGGGCAGGACGCAGCAAACATTATCGAAGGTTCGCAAGGGATTGTACATTGCGAAGCGCATGAAGATCACCTCTATTTTTCCTGTACTTTGCCAAACTTGATCGTCGGTTCGGTCGGTAACGGCAAAGGGATCGATGTGATAGAAGAAAACCTTGCCGCTATGGGATGTCGCGATGAACGCGAACCAGGGGCCAATGCGCGACGTTTGGCGGTGCTATGTGCGGCAACCGTGCTTTGCGGCGAACTCTCGTTGATGGCTGCGCAGACCAATCCGGGTGAATTGATGAAAGCGCACCTGAAATTGGAGCGTTCATGAACGATAAAATCAACACGCGAAAGCTCGACCATCTAAAGGTCATTGCGGAAGACAAAGATGTTGAGCGGAGTGGTTCTGGCTTTGATGCAATTCGTCTAACACACCGCGGGTTGCCGGAACTCGATTTTGCCGAAATAGACAGTTCTGTTGAGTTTTTGGGCAAGACATTGTCGATGCCGCTCATCATTTCCTCGATGACAGGTGGGGACAGTGATGAGATTTTGCGGATCAACAAAAATCTTGCGCTCGCGGCTGAAGAAACCGGCATTGCGATGGCAGTAGGCTCTCAGCGTGTGATGTTTTCTAATCCGAAGGCTGCGCGGAGTTTTGAGCTTCGTGCATTTGCACCAAACGCGCTTTTATTGAGCAATTTGGGTGCAGTGCAACTCAATTATGAATTGGGTCTGGAACATGCTCAAAAAGCGATTGAAACCCTTGGTGCAGATGGTCTTTATCTGCACCTGAACCCCTTGCAAGAAGCTATTCAGCCAGAGGGTGATCTTAATTTCGCCAATCTTTCGGAAAAAATCGCGGATCTTGTTCAATCATTGGATAAACCGATTTTGTTGAAAGAAGTAGGCTGCGGGCTTTCGCCTAAAGATATTGAGCTGGGTCTAAAAGCGGGCATTGAGACGTTTGATCTGGCCGGTCGTGGCGGCACATCTTGGAGCCGGATCGAATATCATCGCCGTGCGCGAGACAATGACGATATGGGTTTGTTGTTCCAAGATTGGGGCATGACCACGGTTGAAGCCTTGGTCCAAGCGCAAGCCTTTAAAGACCGTGCGCGGTTTGTCGCAAGCGGCGGCGTGCGTTCTGGTATTGACATGGCGAAGGCAATCATCATAGGTGCGCAGGTTTGTGGCGTTGCAGCACCATTTCTTGTTGCCGCAAAACAATCTGCGCAAGCAGTGGTTGATCAAATCGAAGTATTTCGCCGCGAGTTTAAAACGGCAATGTTTCTATTGGGATGCCAAAACTGCAGTGCGCTGCGCAACAATAGCTCGCTGGTAATCTGAGTTAGGCTCCTGAATGAAAATTGGCATCGAATATCTCAGCTTTTTCGTTCCCCAGTTCTATATCGATCTGGGCACTATTGCAGAGCAGCAAGATGTTGCGGCTGAGAAATACTATAACGGTATTGGCCAAGAAAAAATGTCTATGCCGCCACACTCAGAAGATGTCGTGACGCTGGGCGCAAATGCGGCACACTCAATCATTGAAAAAAATGGTGTCGATGACATCGATACGGTGATTTTCTGTACTGAAACGGGCATCGATCAGTCAAAGTCCGCTGGCATTTATGTGGCACGCCTTTTGGGCTTAAAAGACAATGTGCGCAATGTTGAAATGAAGCAGGCCTGCTACAGCGCTACCGCCGCCTTGCAGTTGGCGTGTGGTTATGTCGCCCGCAAACCGAACAAAAAGGTGCTGATCATTGCGAGCGATATTTCGCGCTATGATTTGGGAAGCAATGCAGAATCATCGCAAGGGTGTGGTGCTGTTGCGATGTTGATTTCAAGTGACGCAAAGATCCTTGAAGTTGATCCGGTTTCTGGATTGCATTCTGAAGACGTGATGGATTTTTGGCGTCCAAATCATCGCAAAACAGCAATTGTTGACGGCAAATTTTCCGCGCAAAAATATTTGCAATCAATGGCTCATGCTTGGAATGATTACCAAGAAAATGGCGGCCGCAATTTCGAAGAGTTCGCGCAGTTCTGCTATCACTTGCCATTCTCAAAGATGGGTGAAAAAGCACATCGCCATCTTAGCAAAATCAATTCATCGCCGATGGCTGAGAAATCCTATTTGCCGGGCATGGAATTAAACCGCGTTATTGGCAACAGCTATAGTGCGTCGCTTTATATCAGCCTTATTTCAGCGCTTACGCGTGCAGAAGGTGATTTGAGCGACAAACCTATTGCGTTGTTTAGCTATGGCTCAGGTTGCGTGGGCGAATTATTGTCTGGTGTCGTTCAGCCAAACT
>CAJXLH010000331.1 GCA_913055925.1 uncultured Maritalea sp.
CTGGTCACGTATTCCCATTGGTTGCGAAAAAAGGCGGCGTGCTTTTGCGTTCTGGTCACACAGAAGCTGCAGTTGATTTATGCCGATTGGCCGATCAACCAGAAGTGGGTGTGATTTGCGAATTGGTGAATGATGACGGCACGGTTAAACGTGGCGATCAGGTGAAAGCGTTCGCTAAAGAACATAACCTAGTGTTGGTTTCGGTTGCGGATTTGATAGCCTATCGTCAACGCCGCGAAAAGCTAGTTGGCCGTTTCGCCACCTTTGCGATGGATACAGTTGCTGGCAAAGCGACGGCCTTTGCCTACCGCACACCGTTTGATCGCGTCGAGCATTTGGCGATTGTTTTTGGTGATATTGGCGACGGCGAAAATGTGCCTGTGCGATTCCAACGTGAAAACATTGTCACCGATGTTTTTGGTAGCAGCGAGTCCTTGAACAATTCAATCAAGGAACTGGCTAGTGGCGAGAAAGGCGTGCTCGTTTATTTGCGTGAAGGCACCACGGGTGTAGCCAGTGACTCACCAAGAAACCAGCGCGATGATGAAGGTCATGTTAGCGCGCTTGATCGTGAAGAAGAGTGGCGCGAAATTGGATTAGGCGCGCAGATCTTAAAAGATCTCGGCATCCGCTCAATCATCCATCAGGCATCAAAAAACCGCCATTATGTCGGCCTCGATGGGTTCGGGCTGAAGATTTCAGAAGTCAGTATATCTGATTGATTTGAATCGGTTTTCCGCTTTACTTCATGTTGAATCTGAAGTTGAGCTGCGCCAACTAGCTCTTTGAAAAGACTCGCAAAAATTCTTGGTTGCCGTCGCCGCCTTTAATTGGCGACGGAATCGCCAATTTATCCCGCCAACCTTGCGCATTCATAAAGTCTTCGAACCGTTTCATCGCCTGATCGATTGCCGTTTGATCACTCACGATGCCGCCTTTGCCGATGTTCTCGCGGCCTACTTCAAACTGCGGTTTGAACAACAAAATGGCAGTCGCGTCGTCGGCGCACAGCGCCAGTGGTTTTTCCAAAACCTTGGTCAACGACACAAAGCTGATATCGCAAACAAGTAAAGTGATCGGTTCCGGAATAAGATTGGAATCGAGATCAGTTGCATTGGTTTTATCGAGTTGAATTACCCGTTGGTCTGACGCAAGTTCTGGGGCCAGCTGATCGTGCCCGACATCAACAGCGTAAACCTTAGACGCGCCTTTTTCGAGCAAGAGTTGGGTGAAACCACCTGTCGACGCGCCGAGGTCTAAACAGCATTTGCCATTTGGGTCGATGCCAGAAGCTTCCAAACCAGCTTTTAATTTGAGCGCAGCGCGCGAAACATATTCTTGTGACGGATCGTTTATTTCGATTGTCATTTGGTAGGTGACACGTGTGCCGGGCTTGGTGACGACTTTGCCATCAACCGTAACGGTGCCGCGCATTATCGCGTCGCGCGCACGGGCACGCGATCTGCAGAGCCCGCGCTGCTCTAACGCAACATCAAGGCGGTGTGGTGCGCTAGGCATCAATCTTCATGAGGCGTTTGAGTTTGGCGACAGCAATGTCTTTCGCCTCGCCATATGCAACGGTGCCAAACAAATCGCCCTTGTCGTCGAGAAGGAAAAGCGTCGCTGTATGATTGACGAGATAGTCCGACGCGCCATCGGTTTCAACGCGTTCGCCAACAACACCAAATGTCTTTTTGACATGATTGACCTGTTCGACGGTGCCAGTCAGCCCGATCAATCCTTCGCCAAATGCAGAAAGATATGTATCCATTGACTCAGGTGTATCCCGCTCAGGATCAACTGAAACAAAAATGATGTTCACGTCGTCAGCAGTTAGGCCCAGTTCAGCCTTCCAACTCGTCGCTTCAAAAAGAGTCGTGGGGCAAACGTCAGGACAAAATGTGTAGCCAAAGAACAGCATGCTCGGCTTGCCGACAAAATCTGCCTCAGTGAAGGTTTCGCCCTTTGTGGAGACCAATGTGAAGGGGCCGCCAAACTTAACAGCTTGCGCCGTTTTCGGCTGGGTTTGCTGATAGACCGTGAACAAGGTCGCGGTGATACCAACAATAATCACCAATCCCCAGAGAACCATCCGAACGCGTGCGATAGACATGTCTTTGAACCTATTAATTGAGTTTTTCGGCAAACTATGCCGATTTCCAGACAATTGCGATGCGACTTTTCAGCCATTCGGTCACAATTTAGCGACCAGACTTCACCATCTCTTGGATTTTGGTCGCTTTTTCAAAATGGTCAAGCTGATGTGTTTCAATCCACTATGTGGCGGCTTCCATCAAAACATCCGGCTGATCGTTCTTGTTTTTGAAAAAGGCATAAAAAGACAAGCCGACATTATCGCCTTTTTGTGCGATCTTTTTTGCGCACACATCCAAAATGGTGCTTCTAAGCGAGGCGCGCATGTTAGCCGTCGAGTGCTTCAGTGCCAGAAGGATTACCATCACGATCCAACGTGATCTTCTCGATGCGCGCTTCTGCTTTACGCAATAGGTTTTCACAATGCGCCTTTAGCAAGCCGCCGCGCTCGTAAATATCAATTGATTCCTGCAATGGCGCTTGCCCGCCTTCAAGTTTGCCCACAATCTGCTCAAGTTCTGTAAGCGCATCCTCAAAGCTAAGAGCTTCAATTGCTGCTTTTTGATCGTCCGTCACGCCAGTATTTCCCTATGTTCAAAATTGATATGATCAATTTTGGGGCCGCTAACGCCGTGCTTGAGCATAGACAAATGTGCCGCCACCCCTTGGCCAAGGCCATCGAGATCATATCCACCTTCCAAAAGTGAGATGATTCGATTGTCGCAACGCTTGTCGGCAATGTCCATCAATTTACCGGTGATCCACGCAAAATCATTCGGTCCCCATTCAAGCCCTGCGAGGGGATCGCGGTGGTCGGCGTCAAAGCCAGCGGAAACAAGGATGAGGTCTGGCGCAAAATTGTCGATGGCCGGCAAAATCACATCGTTGTAGGCGAGGCGCATCTCATCG
>CAJXLH010000332.1 GCA_913055925.1 uncultured Maritalea sp.
CATGGCGCATGTTCGGTATCAGTTCGCTCCAACATTTTGTCACGCGCTTGGGAGTAGGCATCCCACATGCCCAGCGCTTTCCGGTCAATTGGGCTCAACTTCCATTGCTTTAATGGATCGTGCCGCCGCGCATGAAAACGCACTTGCTGCATTTGTTGTCCGATGTTGAGCCAAAATTTGAAAAAATAGATGCCGTCATCGACGATCATGCGCTCAAAATTCGGTGCTTCTTCAAGAAACTTTTCCGTCTGTTCGGGTGAGCAAAAGCCCATCACGGGCTCCACACCCGCACGATTGTACCAAGAGCGGTCATAAAGCACTTGCTCGCCGGCAGTTGGCAAATGCGTCGCATAGCGCTGGAAATACCATTGCCTTCGCTCAATCTCTGTTGGTTTGGACAGCGCAACGACCCGGTTGTGTCGCGGGTTGAGATAGTTGAGGTAACGGCGAATGGAGCCACCTTTGCCTGCCGCATCGCGCCCTTCAAAAAGCGCTACAACGCGGCCACCGCTCTCTTGCAAATGGCTTTGCAGTTTCACCAATTCAATCTGTAGCTTTAACAGCGTTTCCTCATACTCCTCACGATCCATTTTTTCATCGTAAGGGTAGTTGCCGCTTTCAAATGCTGCCTTCTTAATGGATTTAGGAAGGTCCGGATTGTCTAGGTCAAAATTGTCGCTCATTTTGCTCGCTTTATTTGCTGTTTTGATGCATTAGTTCTGATCCGAAACGACGATGTCAAACCCTGTCGCAACAGTTTCATACTTTCATCTTATCGTTTCTGGCTACATTTGTGCTAAATCTAAAGCACACAAAAACTAAAGACGACTTTTATGGCCATCGCAGAACAACATAACGACAATATGCAAACCACCAAATTGTGGCGCGAGCGCTTTTATGCCGCGCGCTGGGTGCTGGTGACCTGCGTGCTCGTTTTTGGTGGACTATATTTCACGGGGCGTCTTGCTGGCGTCGATGCGATCCTGGCGTTTTCGCTCATTTTCTTGGCGACGATTGCCGTGCCGCGCCGCTCGCGCTTTGTGCGCAACGAAGTAAAACAAATCCGCCGCAACGAGAAATGGCCCGACACGTCGGTGAAGCGATTTGCCGAAGCGTTGGCCGATCCGTGCATGATTGTCGACCGCCGCAGCGTTTTGCGCTACCGCAATGAAGCGGCGCAGCTGGAGTTCCCTGTATTGTCCGTGGGCGATCCGCTTGCTTTCTCCATGCGCAACCCCGCATTGCTATCAACAATTGATCGCGCCGTGGCCAATGAAGAGCGTGTCATTGGCGAGTTTCACGAAACGGTGCCATCGGAGAATTGGTATCAGATCTCGGTCACCCCACTTTCGCGCAAAAAATCAATGGATGGGTCCAAACAACCTTCAATGCTGTTTGTGGTGACCATCTCGAGCCAAACTGAACGTAAAAAGCACGATCAAATGCGCGCAGATTTTGTGGCGAATGCCAGCCATGAATTGCGCACACCGTTGACCTCGCTCATCGGTTTCTTGGATACGTTGCGCGGTCCTGCTGCAAATGATCCCGCTGCGCGCGAACGTTTCATGGGTATCATGCACGCTCAAGCAGAGCGCATGTCTCGCTTGATTGATGATCTCTTGTCCCTGTCGCGTATTGAGCTGCGTCAGCACCTGCGGCCGACGGATAAGGTTGATCTCGCAGTAATCTCGAAGGAAGTCATCGAGCTTTTGCAGCCGCAAGCATCCGAAGCCGACGTGCAGGTGGTGTTTAGCACTGATCTTGAAGACACAATTGCACAAGGCGATCGCAACGAGTTGCTTCAGGTTATGACCAACCTCATCGAAAACGCCATTAAATATGGTGGCAATGGCAAAACGGTTGAAGTTTCCCTTCATGCTTGCAAGTCACATAGCAATCATAAGTTCCGAATTGATGTGACCGATCATGGTCAGGGTATCCCCGAAGAACATGTTCCGCGCCTCACAGAGCGCTTCTATCGCGTAGATGCCGAAACCTCCCGAAAGAAGAAAGGTACCGGCTTAGGCTTGGCAATCGTGAAACATATTGTTTCACGCCACCGTGGAGAGCTTGCCATCACCTCGCGAGTCGGTGAGGGCACCACGGTTAGCATAAGACTTTCGTGACATATTGCGTCATAAAGTGGCGACAAATTTTCAAAGTTTACTAATTATCCATTCAAAAACAACGTGTTAACCTGTCATCTAATTGTCATTTAACTGACATAAAACAGTCGGGTCGCGGCGCATATGTTGCGCCCAGTCCGGTTGGTCTGAGACGCAACAAACAGCGTTGATTGATACCCGGTGGAACAGTTTAGTTTTTGAATGTGAAGCTTTGAAAGGCAAACATCATGAAATTCGCCCACATTGCAAGCGTTGCAGCTTTGGTTGCTGCAGGCTCATTGGCAGCATCTGGCGCACAAGCACGCGACCAAATCTCAATCGTTGGTTCATCAACAGTATTTCCATTCGCAACAGCAGTAGCTGAGCGTTTCGGCCAAACTTCAGATTTCGCAACACCAGTTGTTGAATCAACTGGTTCAGGCGGTGGCTTGAAGCTTTTCTGTGAAGGTGTTGGTGAAGGCACTCCAGACATCACAAACGCATCACGTCGCATCAAGAACAAAGAAATCGACAAGTGCATGGCAAACGGCGTGACACCTGTTGAAGTTAAAGTTGGTTTTGACGGCATCGTATTGTCAAACGCGAAATCAGGTGCAAACCTGAACGTTTCTCGCGAGCAAATCTTCTTGGCTTTGGCTAAAAACGTTGTTGTAGACGGTGCGGTTGTTCCAAACCCTTACAAAAACTGGTCAGACATTGATCCATCTCTTCCAGCTGAGCCAATCGAAGTTCTTGGCCCGCCGCCGACCAGCGGTACCCGCGACGCTTTCGTCGAATTGGCCATGGAATCGGGCTGTAAGGAAGTCAAGGGTGCCAAGGAACTTGGCCTCGCCAAGAAGGCCTGCCACGAAATCCGTGAAGATGGTGCCTTCATC
>CAJXLH010000333.1 GCA_913055925.1 uncultured Maritalea sp.
TATCAACAGGCGTAACTGGTGATATCCACTATGTGGACAGTGGTTACAATGTGATGGGCATGTCTGTCCTGCAAAAAGAAGAATAGCTCTGTAGGCCGTTGTTCTAACGGTCTGCCAACAAACAGTTTGGTGTTTTATGACCGGTGTGCAGCGGCCACCTATCTATTTTATTCGTCATGGTCAGACGGATTGGAACAAAGCGCAGCGCTTTCAAGGGCAGCGCGACATTCCTTTAAATGCGCATGGCCAATCACAAGCCGATCGAAATGGCGAGACACTAAAGTCTTTGTTGCAAAGCGAAGACCTTGATCCAAATACACTGAATTGGTTTTGCTCGCCGCTCGGGCGCACAAAAGAAACTATGGAACGCGTGCGCAACGCGTTTGAGGGGCAATTACCCGACGTTACTTTCGACGAGCGCTTAATCGAGATATCCTTTGGCGATTTTGAAGGTATTTTGCTCTCAGAGATTAAACGCGATCATCCGGATCACTTTGCAGCACGCGAAGTGAACAAATGGGATCACTTGCCGCCAAATGGCGAAAACTACGATATGCTCGTCGCGCGCCTTAATGCGTTTTTCGATGAACATCTGTCTGGCCCATCCGTGATTGTTTCACACGGCGGTGTTGCAAGGGCGATGAGCAACATGATCGCTGGTTTGAACGGCGACCAAATCAATAATTGGGTCACACCGCAAGACCAAGTTTTGCGCTTCGCGAACGGTACACTCGACTTCTTCGGCTAGGCGCAGCCGACACTCAAAACGAAATCCTGGTTTCTTTCGAAGGGACGAATCCGTCATGACTACACCCACTCTATATATCATCCGGCACGGCCAAACGGATTGGAACGCCTCCCATCGTTTGCAAGGAGTGTCGGATGTGCCGTTGAACGCGTTGGGAAAAGAGCAGGCGCAGCAAAGTGGACGTTTGTTGGCGGACCTTCTTAAGAACGATGGGTTGGAGCCTTCAACGCTTGATTGGCATGTATCGCCCTTAGAGCGTACTGTTGTCACGTCTAACCTTGCGCGTGCGACTTTTGAAACTGCAATTGGCGCGATGCATCTCGATCAAGGGCTAATCGAGATATCATTTGGCGAATATGAAGGCGAGTCGGTGCCTGAGCTTTATGCAAGCAAACACGAGCCAATCCAAAACTGGCTGGCAAACCGTTGGCACCAGCGACCAGCCGATGGAGAAAACTACGGCGACGTAGCAAAACGCTTGGCACCGCTTTTATCTAGCCTGGATCGCCCTCCGGTTCTTGTTTCCCACGGCGGCGTAACCCGAACATTGCGTTACATGTTGTGTGGCGCAGCACCTGAAGAAATGCTGGAGTGGTTGCCGGTGCAAGGCTCGGTGATGAAAATCTCTAATGGCACATTTGAAGCTTTTGGTGAATAGCAATCATACTTTGGTGATGCGCTCGCGCCTTGGTTGCGCTTGACCAAATGTTTGCCGATCCCTAGAACGAGTGCACCAAACAAACTCAAGACTTTGGGCGCTGAATGTCACACAATTCTTTTGGTCATCTTTTCCGGTTCACCACATGGGGTGAAAGCCATGGACCTGCCTTGGGCGTGGTCGTTGATGGCTGTCCGCCAAATCTGGCCATCAGCCCTGAGTTGATCCAAGCCGATCTTGATCGGCGCAAGCCCGGCCAATCCAAATACACGACACAACGTCGAGAGCCCGATCAGGTCAAAATTCTATCAGGTGTATTTGAGGATGACCGAACGAACGGTTTGCGCACGACCGGCACTTCGATCTCATTGATGATTGAGAACACAGACCAGCGGTCTAAAGATTACAGCGAAATCCGCGACAAATATCGCCCAGGTCATGCCGATTTCACGTATCACCAGAAATATGGCATCCGTGACTATCGTGGAGGTGGACGGTCGTCCGCGCGGGAAACAGCAGCACGCGTTGCGGCTGGCGCAGTGGCGAAACTTGTTATTCCAGACGTGCGTATTCGCGCGTCCTTGGTGCAAGTAGGGCCGCACAAGATCAACTATGATCGTTTTGATTGGGACCAAGTGGATCAAAACCCGTTCTTTTGCGCCGACCCAGTGGCGGCTGAAGAATGGGCAGCATATCTCGACGGCATTCGCAAAGATGGCTCTTCCGTCGGTGCGGTGATCGAAGTGGTGGCAGAAAATGTGCCTGTCGGGTTAGGTGAACCAATCTACGGCAAGCTCGACCAAGATCTAGCTTCAGCAATGATGTCCATCAATGCCGTCAAAGCTGTTGAAATTGGCGCTGGTTTCGAAGCCGCCGAACTAACTGGCGTAACAAACGCTGACGAAATGCGAGCAGGGCAGGAACAGCCTTACTTCCTCTCAAACCATGCCGGCGGCATATTGGGTGGTATTTCAAATGGCGATCCGGTGGTGTGTCGTTTTGCCGTAAAGCCGACTTCATCAATCCTCGTGCCGCGTCAAACCGTAACTGAGAAAAATCAAAACGCCGATATCATCACCAAAGGTCGCCACGATCCTTGTGTTGGTATTCGTGCTGTGCCGGTAGGCGAGGCCATGATGGCACTTGTCTTGGCAGATCATTTGCTGCGTCATCGCGCGCAAACAGGTAGAGAAGGTGGCGTTGGCCATGAATGAGTTGGATGAACGCGTAGAAGCTGCAATCGCTGCAATTGCGGCCGGTGAAATGGTTGTCGTAACAGACGATGATGACCGTGAGAATGAAGGCGATTTGGTGATGGCGGCAGCCGCGGCCACTCCGGAGAAAATGGCATTCATCATTCGCAACACCTGCGGCATCGTTTGTGCGCCGGTAACCCAAGAACTGGCGCAAAAGCTACACCTCGATCCAATGGTCGCGAGCAATAACGCGCCGTTGGGCACCGCCTTTACAATCACAATTGACGTGGTTCACGGAACAACTACTGGCATTTCTGCAGAAGACCGGACCGCTACGATTCGCGCTTTGGCGAACGATAATGTCGGCGCATCTGATTTTGCGCGCCCTGGT
>CAJXLH010000334.1 GCA_913055925.1 uncultured Maritalea sp.
CGCGCTTTTCAATAAGTTGTCGCTCGGCGTTCAATTGATCTAATTGCGACGCTATGTGCATCGCCTCATGCTCGTCATCTGTCGACAACAATTTGGCGCCAAGCGCCGCATCGCCAATTCGCCCGCCGGCATTGATCCTCGGACCAATCACAAAACCGAGATGGTATGGGTTGAGTGGCCCTGAGATACGTGCAGCCATGCTGAGCGCCGCAATACCGCGATTTCGACCTTTGCGCATTGCATCCATGCCGCGTTGCACAAATGCCCGATTTAGCCCAATGAGCGGGACAACATCACAAACTGCGCCCAATGCAACCAAGTCTAACAATGCCATGAGGTCAGGCAACGGCCGTGTTTCATTCTCACGCAGTTTCCGATTAAGCGCGACAAGCACCATGAACGCAACACCGGCTGCACATAGGTAGCCAAGTCCAGAAACGTCATCCGGCCGATTTGGGTTTACGACCGCGTTGGCTTTTGGAAGCTCCCCATCAAGCAAGTGGTGATCGATGACTAAAACGTCTGCGTCGCGCGATTTTGCATGTTCAATCGCTTTGTAGCTTGTTGTCCCGCAGTCGATGGTGACAATTAGGGTGGCGCCCGCTTCGACCAGTTGATCGATGGCACCTTCGTTCGGCCCATACCCTTCGAAAATCCGATCAGGTATATAGATAAGTGGCTCAACGCCGAGCGCACGTAAAAACCGTTGGATGAGTGAAACCGAAGTAGCACCATCTACGTCATAGTCACCAAACAACGCAATTTGTTCGTTGCTTTGAATTGCCGCAAAAAGTCGATCAACAAGCGCATCCATATCGGTCATTGCGCTCGGATCTGGCATCAGCTCGCGAATAGTTGGGTTTAGAAAGGCCTCGGCCTCGTCGAGCTCGACGGATCGTGCTGCAAGTATACGCGCGATGATTTCAGAAATTCCGTGGCGTTGTGCCATCGCCGTCGCCGTGCGCGCGGAAGCGTCATTTAGGCGATCCACCCAAGATCGATCCGAAATCGAACGCTTGATACCTAAGAAATGCTTTTGTTCTTCAAACATGTAGAATTGCTACCTTGCTGCCGGAACGAGGTCGAGCAGTTTTTTGAATTTGCCACCACATAGGCCCAACGTACTAAGTAAAATCCGTACAGTAAAAATCATACTTTTTTGATGCAATACAACTCAAAATGGATTATAGAATTCATATATCACGATTTGTCTAAGCACCTGAATTTGCTGACGTAAAGTTTTTACGTACTTTGCATGGGGTGCGATGTTTTTTTAGGCCTACTAAAAGCCGAAGGTGCACTTTCATTTGGACGTGAATATGCAGCTCACCCTTTGGTTTCAGCATCTGGGCTGCGGTGGTTCGCCCCAATGCGATGTACTCGCGAGATCTTCGCGGCATTTGGCGCGGTGGTTGAGCTAAACGCATTTTGGCATTTGCCCGGCCAGCGGGACATTTTGTTCCGCTGGTTAGGCAAGGTGGAATTGCAAAGGGCTTATCTCGTCTGTCTCAACTGTTTGCGACGCCAACTTTGCGGCAATTTTCCCCGCGTCGTTCAGACTGCGACCACTCAACAGGTTTTGAACAAATGAGACACAAAATGTGTCTCCGGCACCGTTGCTGTCTTTAAGCTTCGCCGTTACTGGTTCGACAACCAAACTTTCATCTTCGGAATAAATTGCGGCGCCTTCTTTTCCGCGTGTGACGACAACTATGTCACTGCCTCTTACCAACAACTCGTTGGCAATCCGATCGTCGTCGCCAACTTTTTCATCGGAAAGCTGCACGATATTCGCGACCTCAATAAACTTGTCATACCAGTGATTGTTCGGGTCAAAATCGTGAAGATCGACAACAATTTTCGCTTCTGCAGCAGCAACAAGGTCGAGTAATGCCATGGCAGAGGCTGCTAGATTGACATAGATAACATCTGCCTTCGCGATTTCACGGCCCATTTGCCCTTTGTCGACGATCACTTCTTCGGGGCCATTCGTTTTAAAGATTGATATTCTGCCACCATGCATGTCCATTAGGTTCAGATGTTGCGCGGTCTCGCCTTGGTATCTGTCGGCAATTGTCGATATCCCTCGGTCCGCGCAGGCCTTTATGACTTTTTCCGCATGATCATCGTCGCCTAAGGTGATGTGCAATGTAGGGTTGTAACCTAACGCCTTAAGAGAGAACGCTTTGCCGATCCCCGTTGAACCTGCACCCTCTACAAATCTCGCATTGGAAATGGTTTGAGGCTTAGGCGTGGGGAACTCCGGTAAATGCACCATGGTGTTCCAACTTGCCCCGCCGAGAACCAAAACGTTTTGAGACAAGTCCACATTTACCTCCAAAAGCAAAGGCGCCCCACATTGTGAAGCGCCTTTCAAATGTTTCAGCAAATGAGTTGAATTTCAACAACCCTTATGCGCGCTTGTGGCGGGCCTTGATCCAGCGTACGGTTTTTGACCAGGAACGCATGACAACAGTTGACGTTTCAAAGAAGTTTGGACGAATTTTCACGCCATCCAACATTGATCCATCAGTTACGCCGGTTGCCGCGAACAAAACATCGCCTGATGCAAGGTCAGTGACATTGTAAATGCGGTCTGGGTCTTCAATACCAAGGCGCGCAGCGCGTTCGCGCTTTTCCGCCGTGTCGAGCACCAAGCGGCCTTGCATTTGGCCACCTACGCAGCGTAGAGCAGCTGCAGCAAGAACGCCTTCAGGTGCGCCACCAGTGCCGACATACATGTCGATGCCTGTTTCCTCGCGGTCTGTTGTATGGATCACGCCAGCGATGTCGCCGTCATTGATCAACTTGATTGATGCGCCCAACTCGCGTAACTCGTCGATGATTTTCGCATGACGGGGCCGGTCCAACACGCAAACTGTGATCTCCGCCGCACTAACGCCGCGCGCTTGGGCCAAGGCATTCACATTTTCTGTGATCGAACGATCGAGCTGGACGATGCCATCCTGATAGCCAGGACC
>CAJXLH010000335.1 GCA_913055925.1 uncultured Maritalea sp.
AGCCGCTCGCAGCCCGGCACGACGTTCTGCCCGAGATCCGGTGTCGGCCGGTGCGCGCCGTACTGATACGTCGTCGATGCGATGCCGTGCAGGTCGCCGCGCCTGAAGCTCGACGAGGTCCGCTCCATGTCCAATATCGCTGATCCCGTTTCGATACCGAGATAGCCTGCCAATTCCTTGTCGCAGTTCGTCGCTTTGATCGATTGGCGCGCCTTTACAGGGCGGAAGCCGCGCGCGTCCAAATGAGCATAAAGACTATCGCCCTCGTCCACCGCGTCAGCGTCAATCGCCTCAAGCGGGAAATAAGCGTGCTCATAGGCCATGATGCTGCCATCAGCAAAGCGAATGCGTCTAAAGCAAGAAACGCGCATATGTGGCGCCACGCCGAGCGCTTCGCAAACTTCTGGAATAGGCGCAACAAGACCTTTAAAAACCAATTGTGAACTTGGTTCCATCCCGCGATTGCGAATATCTTCAGAAAAGCCGTTCAAAAACTTTAGCGATTTTTCGAGCGATTTAGGACGATTACGTGGCACAAAAGTGCCCAGTCCGCGCTTTTGCACCAACTGCCCGTCGTCAAGTAGTGGCTTGAAAGCACGGCGTACGGTAACCCGGCTCACACCCAGTTTTTCAGAAAGTTCTCGCTCAGCAAGAAGAAACTCACCTGCTTGTAGGACGCCATTTTGAATGGCCTGACGCAACGCTTCTGCGAGCAATTCATACCGCACGCCCGGCCGCTCCAAAGCGGCTTTGAGGTAAACAACCAACCCAGGCTGCGCTGTATCAACATCCATACTGAACACTCCAACAAATCAGAGATCGAACCGGAAAACACGAGTCTTCCGGAATCGCACGACCCTGCAATACCTTTCAAATACCAATAGGTAACCTAGTTGGCAAGTGACAATACCAAGTAAATGGTCGCCCAGTTTAACTATTTCGCTGAAGCGCCGTTCCGGAACAATGGCGCGGTGCCTGTCCAAAGGATTTTGCAAGTCTCTTTGGTGAGGTTTTCCCAAGAATGCTGTCGGGTTGAGCGGAAATGTAGGCTGTCGCCCTCACCCAACACAACCTTTTCGCCTTCAACATAGGTCACCACTTCGCCCGACAAGATGAAGATGATCTCTTCACCTTCATGGCTGACCGTCTCAGATTTGTAGCCAGCTGGTACATGGATGATAAATGACGACAGTGATTTACCCGCAAAGTCAGCACCCAGACGCTCGTAGCGGAGCGATGAATCATCCACTGAAAAGCTTTGCCGCTCATTGTGGCGTGTGCGGCCGCGATGCACTGCAGGTGAAGATACGAAAAACTCCATATCGACATCCAAACCGCGCGCGATCATGGAAAGCGCCCCCAGTGATGGCGTTGCTTGGTCCCGTTCCACTTGTGACAGAAAACCGACGGACAAGCTGGCGAGTTCGCCCAGCTCTTTCAACGTCATATTCAATGAACGGCGACGCTCACGAATAAGACCGCCCACAAGCAACGACCCGGAAGGCTCAGAACGTCCTTCGGTGATAAGCGTGTCGTCATTTGCGTTCACTTGCGCCAGTTTTGCGTTGATCATTGCTGCACTTCCCGTCACTAATTCGACATTGGGTTATACGATTCCAAGCTGTGCGGACACAACTTACCCTCTTCGCATACCAAATACCGAGTACCCCTTCTAAAGATAATGCAAGCACTCGATGAGTTTTCGCAAGCGAAACCACCGGATTTGCAGGGGAAAATATAGATATGGAGATCAATTGTGACAAATATAGACCAATTCGATGACAGCGCTCTAATTGCGGCATTGGAAGCACACGCGCATTTGGCCGCAAAAGCGCTCGATTGCTCGGTTTATACAGTGATGTTGCTTAATAGTGATTCTACCAAAGTCCGCCGTACATTTACGAGCGTGCCGGACACTTTTCCAACATCTGATGAAAAGCCAGCGGAGCGCAATAGTTGGTTTATTCAAGTCATCGAGGGTCAAGAAATCTTTGCCGCAAATTCGCCAGAGGAAATGGGCGCACAGTTTAAAGATTTGGACAAAATGCTCGCGCTTGGCTGCCCAGCCGTCATCAACATACCTGTTGTGAAGGACGAGAAAACGGTTGCCGTTTTCAACTTACTTAATTCCGGAGGGCATTTCACGCCGGAGCGTATTGAACAGGCGAAATCGTTTATTTCACTTTAGCGGTTATTTTGGTGAGCACCTAACCCCAGCAACACTTCTTGCGGAATGCGGTATTGCGCAATTACTGCCTCCTGATCCCGAAACCCAACAAGTTCTCGTTGCACAAGAAACGCAAATACATCACTTTGAAGCTCGGCGACCAGCGCTGGACGCCCTTGCGCAGAGTTTGACATTTCACGAAGTGAGGCGAGTTTTTTCTCAATACGGTCACCAAGCGCCCCAAGGCTCGCCGCCGCCTCAGCCATCGCTTCATAACTGAACGCGTCAAGCTTATCTTCGTAAGTCTGGCTGGTAAAATTTCGAGGTGCCCGCATAAAACCATCCCCTAAATGGCTGCGAATAGGATGGCACAGAAGTCGAACGCCAACAATGCGGCGAAATCACTTCATCCTTGATTTCGTGCGCAATATTTCGTCTAAAAAACAAAACAAACAAATCATTCGAGTGTGATCTATGGAACCGACCGAAGCCGATACCAGCAAAACACTGGAAGAAAATCTGTATGACGGTTGGATTTGGACGCTAGAAACCGCCGATGAATTGCTGATGGCCATCATTTTGCTGGTCATTGGCTGGTTTGTCGCCAAATGGATCGCAGGCTTTGCCGCTCGGCTGATGCCCCATTCCAAAGCGTTGGATGAAACCGTGATCCCAATGATCACGCAGGTTATCCAATATTTGATTTTCTTGACGTTCTTGGTCATTGCGCTGGGCGAAATGGGCGTGCAGACCAATTCCATTATCGCGGTAATTGGTGCGGCGGGCTTAGCCATCGCGCT
>CAJXLH010000336.1 GCA_913055925.1 uncultured Maritalea sp.
CTCGCGATCCGCTGTCCTGGTGGCGTAAACAAAGAAAAGGCCGACATCCTTCGTAAGGCGGATGCGATCTATCTCGACGAAATCCGCAAGTCTGGTCAGTATGACAAGATTTGGCAGGCATTTGCCGTATTGTTGCCAGTGCAAACCGTTGGCGTTATGGGCGATGGCCGCACATATGAATTCGTCTGCGCACTCCGCGCGGTAACCTCTGTTGATGGCATGACGGCTGATTTCTATCAGTTTGATATGAATTTCCTTGGCCGCACAGCCACGCGGATCATCAACGAAGTCAAAGGCATCAACCGGGTCGTCTACGATGTTACGTCCAAACCTCCCGGCACGATTGAATGGGAGTGAGGACCGACGCATAGCGTAAAATCGTTCCGGTGGAACGATTTTAGGTCCGAACGCCTTGAGCCAGCGCAGCGCGGCGAAGGGCCAAGCCGACGTGTAGCGTAAAATCGTTCCAGTGGAACGATTTTAGGTCCGAACGCCTTGAGCCAGAGCAGCGCGGCGAAAGGCCAAGCCGACGCGTAGCGTAAAATCGTTCCAGTGGAACGATTTTAGGTCCGAACGCCTTGAGCCAGCGCAGCGCGGCGAAGGGCACGATGCTAAAAATTTGGTACTAAGCCAACCAAAAACGGCGAAACGCATAGGCGCAACGGCTGCGAAAAATGTGCGTCGCGAAGCGCACCTCGCTCAGTTCTTCACCCGATCAACGCAATCCAAAAAAAGCGTCGGGCATCCGGCGCTTTTTTGTTGACTTGGACCTGCTCTAAGCTCGTATTCTGCAATCGATTACATTAATTGCAGGAGAAAGCCATTGGCTGACGTGAAAAACATTGGACCCATTCCGCAGATTGGATTTGGCACATGGAACCGAGACGGGCAGGTGGCATATGATTGCGTTTCCCAAGCGCTCGAAATCGGCTTTCGCCACATAGATACTGCTGAAGGTTACAACAACGAGGAATATGTCGGCAAAGCCATTGTCGATTCGGGCATTCCACGCAAAGAGATATTTTTGGCAACAAAAGTCGCGCCAGAAAGCTTTGCGCCGGGGCAAATTCGCAAACACGTCGAGGTGTCACTGGAGAAACTTGAAACACCTCAGGTCGACCTGCTTTATCTTCACTACCCGGCGATAAACGACGAATATGAAATCGAAGACTATATGGCGCAATTCGCCGCCATCTACGACGAGGGACTAACGCGTCACCTTGCTGTTTCGAACTTCACCATCCGTCATATGAAGCGCGCGATTGAGCTACTCGGTGACCGAAAGCTCTTGACCAATCAGGTGGAAATCCACCCCCTAATGCAAAACCGACCGATCGTAGATTTTTGTCGTTCGGTTGGTGTGCCGCTAACAGCTTATTCGCCTTTGGCGCGGGGTGCTGTGAATAACGACCCGGTTCTCAGCGTGATTGCGGAACAACATGGCGTGACCTCGGCCCAAATCGCGCTGGCGTTTCTAATGGCCGAAGGACATGTGATCATTCCGTCCGCGGGAAGCTATGACCGCATCAAGTTGAATTTCGAAGCAAAAGACATTGCACTTTCCGATGCCGACATTGATGCAATTCGAAATCTGGACCGCGGTATGCGGCTGGTTGATGGCCCGTGGTGTCCAAAGTGGGATGATTGATCGTTAGTATTTGAAAGAGAACTCAAATCTGGCCTATTCTCTTTTTTGCAAAAGGGGGTAGGCACATGTCACACATATTTTCTGCGAATGAGCAGGTAAACGCACCAGTACACACGGTTTGGGCCTATTTGACTGAGCCGAACAAGCTGGCCAAATGGATGCCATCCATTGAGAATGTGCACACGGCAAATGGAGAGCATACATCGCCAGAAAACCCGCTCATGTACAGAACCGGTAAGAAGGAACTTTTCTCGCCCGTAGTGGATTACGTGCCGCTGGTGCTCATTGCTTACAAATCAACGCGGGGGAGTTTTTCTGCGACCTATACCTATCAAATCGACGCCGACGGCGACCAAACATCGGTAAGCTTGAGCGCCGCGTGTGAGGCGACTGGTCTTATGAGGTTGTTACAACCGCTCCTTAAATCGGCAATCGCCAAAGCTGATGGCAACCAACTAAAAATGCTCAAAGCGGTTGTAGAACGCGATTTGGCCACCTAAATTCCGTTCAAACAATTTGGATTGGGGAAACAATGCTTTGGTTGATTGTCGGCATTATTGTGTTTTTGGGTGTTCACTCTATTCGGATGGTGGCACCTGAATGGCGTGAAAAACAAATCGCCGCGCGTGGTGAAATGGCTTGGAAGGGCCCTTATGCTCTTGCGGTGGCCGTAGGGCTCGCGCTTATCGTTTGGGGCTTTATACAGGCGCGACCCGACGCGATGTTCATCTATGAACCGCCGGTTTTCGTTAAGCACATCGCCGTGACACTGATGTGGTTCTCATTTGTTGCGCTCGCCGCCTCAAGTATACCCGCCGGCAAGATCAAAGCTGCGCTGAAGCACCCCATGTTGGTCGGCGTGAAGATTTGGGCATTGGCGCACCTGTTGGCCAATGGTGATCTGGCGTCGCTTATTCTGTTTACGTCGTTTCTGGCCTGGGCAGTTTGGAACCGCATCTCGGTTAAGCGCCGGGGTGAGCCAACACCAGAAGCCGGACCAATCAGCAATGACATAAAGGCCATTGTTGGCGGCACGGTGCTCTACGTAGCATTTGCGCTTTTCTTGCACGAATGGTTGATCGGCGTCTCACCAATCGGCTAACTAGCTTTCGTTTGCAGAGGCGCATTTCATACAAAACAAAGCGGCTGGATCAACTTCCAGCCGTTTTTGATTGATCTCTTCGCCACATTCTTCGCAATAGCCAAAGTCGCCATTTACAATACGGGTGAGGGCTTGCTCAATACGCATCAATTCGTGCGCACGTTGGCGATCTTGTGCCTGAGCCAGAGCCTGCGCCTGCATTGCATC
>CAJXLH010000337.1 GCA_913055925.1 uncultured Maritalea sp.
CGGTAAATCGCGGCAATGTCCGCTTGGCATATTCAGAATACCGACCGCGCGCCTCTTCAATTCTGTGGGCCCGACCAATATCACGACCCGTTGAAAGGGAACCGGTCAAATCGCTGCTCAACAGCTTCTCAATTTGCTGTTCCATTTCATCGGTCAGCTTAAAGCCATCGGGTTGGAACAGTTTGATGCCGTTATCTTCAAATGGATTGTGAGAGGCTGAAATCATGACGCCTAGATCCGCGCGCAAAGATCGGGTCAGCATAGCTACCGCTGGCGTAGACATTGGCCCAAGCAGAAACACATCCATACCAACAGCGTTAAACCCAGCGGTTAGTGCATATTCGATCATATAGCTCGAACGGCGAGTATCTTTGCCGATCACCACGCGATGGCGATGCCCACCACGGTGGAATGCGGTCCCAGCAGCCTGACCAACTTTAAGCGCCAAATCAGCGGTTAGTTTTTTGCCATTGGCCAGACCGCGAATGCCGTCGGTGCCGAAGAATTTTCTAGCCATATTGTCCCCGATAAATTTGGCTCACATATTTATTGTTGCGCATATATTGCACAGTACAACAAAACAAAAGCTAACAAATTGGCTTTTGAAAGGCACAATCAGACTGTTGGTTAATTTTTCAAAGCGCTTATCGGTCTAACGCCAATTTGCCACCAAGCGCGATGAGAAAACTTCCGCCAGCGACTTTTGCCCATTTAGCGCCACCGCCCGACTTTCGCAACTTTGAAATCGCCAAGCTGGCAAACACGACACAAAACAAATCCGCTGAAGAAAACATAATATTGACGATGGTGCCCAAAATCACCATTTGCGCCCATACCGGCAAGGCAGCCCCCAAATCTACAAATTGGGGCAAAAACGCCACGAAAAAGATCGCCGTTTTGGGGTTGAGTACCTCAACAATTATACTTTCCATAAATGCCGATTTCGCATCTTTTTGCGTACCCTCTGCGGCGTCAAGCTTGGCGTTACGTTTCACAATCAACATGACGCCGAGATAAACCAAATAGAGCGCGCCAGCGACCTTAATCGCGAAATAAAGCTGCGGCACCAATTCAAGCAAAGCTGCCAAACCAAATGCCGCAGCAACCACATGAAAGTAACCACCCAAATGCACACCGAGTGAAGCCATCAAACCCGCTCGTTTGCCCCGCGCCAAAGTTTGCGCGGAAACATAAATCATGGCCGGCCCTGGCATATAGGCAAACATAGCTGTGGTGATGAAAAACGCGATTAGAATTTCTGTCGATGGCATGAAAGTGTCCTAATTGAATTACATTTTATCCTAATCCGCAGGCCCTTCGAACTCAAGCACAACAAAAAAGGGCTGCGCCTAACGGCGCAGCCCCATGTTGTTCGCGATGGTGTGGCTCTTTAGCCTTCAGGCTGCGGCTCTGCACCACCGTCAGTCACGTCATCACCCTTTTTCTTTGATGCCGCTTTGCCGGCTTTCGGCACCGCTGACATTTTCGGCTTGTCCGCATCGTCATCATCTTTGCGGTCAGGGCGTTTACCATCAACCAGCGCACGCAGTTCGTCGCCAGTCAGCGTTTCAAACTCAAGCAGCGCCTGTGCGATGTTCTCAAACAATTCTTCATTGTCTTTGATCATCTGACGCGCTTTTGTTTCTGCTTCTTCGATCAGCGTACGCACTTCTTCGTCGATCAGACGCGCTGTGTCGTCAGAAATCTCCGCATGCGCCGGACCGTAATAGCCTTGCTGATCAGATTTGAGCAAAACGCGACCGAGTTTTTCGCTCATGCCCCACTGGGTAACCATTGAGTTTGCAAGTTGGGTCGCGCCTTGAATATCACCAGCGGCACCTGAAGTTACTTTTTCAGGACCGAACTTGTGAATTTCCGCTTCACGACCACCAAAGGCCATAACCAGCTGCGCCAAGGCTTTCTCGCGAGAGAATGAATATTGATCAGATTCTGGCAGGCTCATCACCATACCAAGCGCACGACCGCGCGGGATGATTGTCGCCTTATGAATCGGATCAAGAACGTTCGACATCAACAATGAGATCAACGCGTGACCTGCTTCGTGATAAGCCGTGTTCTTTTTCTCTTCTTCCTTCATCGCCATGGTGCGACGCTCAGCGCCCATCATGATTTTGTCTTTGGCGTCTTCGAACTCATTCATGGTGACCATGCGCATATTGCGACGTGCCGCCAACAATGCTGCTTCGTTCACCAAGTTCATCAGCTCCGCACCAGAGAAACCAGGCGTACCACGTGCCAAGATTTTCAAGTCCACATCCGGCGCCAACGGCACTTTACGCACATGCACTTTCAAAATCTTTTCACGGCCACCCACATCTGGGTTGGGCACCACAACCTGACGGTCAAAACGACCAGGACGCAACAGCGCAGGGTCCAAAACGTCCGGACGGTTAGTCGCTGCGATCAAGATGATGCTTTCATTTTCCTCAAAGCCATCCATTTCAACGAGCAACTGGTTCAATGTTTGCTCGCGCTCGTCGTTTCCGCCGCCAATGCCAGCGCCACGATGACGGCCAACCGCATCGATCTCGTCAATAAAGATGATACAAGGCGAGTTCTTCTTGGCCTGTTCGAACATGTCGCGTACGCGGCTCGCGCCGACGCCCACAAACATTTCCACAAAGTCAGAACCTGAAATGGTGAAAAACGGAACGTTCGCTTCACCTGCAACGGAACGTGCAAGCAATGTTTTACCGGTACCCGGAGGGCCCACCAACAAAACGCCGCGTGGAATCTTACCGCCGAGACGCTGGAACTTGCCCGGGTCACGGAGATAATCAACGATTTCTTCTAGGTCTTGTTTGGCTTCGTCAACGCCGGCCACATCTTCAAATGTGATTTTGCCTTGTGTTTCGGTCAACATTTTCGCGCGCGACTTGCCAAAGCCCATGGCGCCGCCGCGACCGCCGCCCTGCATCTGGCGGATGAAGAAGAA
>CAJXLH010000338.1 GCA_913055925.1 uncultured Maritalea sp.
TGGCGGTCTTGTTGGCAAAGTTGTTCGTGTTAAAGACGACAACGAACTTGAAGTTGAATTGGCGGAAAATGTACGCGTGAAAGTTGTGCGTTCTATGGTTGCTGATGTGCGCACAAAAGCTGAGCCAGTGAACGACAACAAAGCATCTGCCAAGAAATAGTTCGCAAAACAGACGAAAAGATCTGAACGCATCATGTTGCAATTTTCTCCATTCCGCACGCTTTTGATCCTGTTGGTATCGCTAGCGGGTATTATCTTCACGCTCCCAAACTTTGTTTCTCAGCAAACAGTCGATGCATTGCCGGACTGGATGCCGACACAGCAAATTGTTTTGGGGCTAGATTTGCAGGGTGGTTCTCACCTTCTTTTGCAAGTCAATCGCGAGGAAATTGTAACTGAGCGTGTTAAAGAACTACGGCGTGAAGCACGTTCATTGTTGGCAAACGACAATGGTATCGGCCATCTGATCCAGACAGATGGCACCACGCTGACCATTGAACTGACAGACGCGTCTCAGTTTGAAACAGCCAAAACAGCGCTACAGACGCTCGATATTCCGCTGGCAACAACGCTTGGCGGTATTGGCGGCGTCACTGAAGTCGTAATTGGTGAGACGTCTGACGGAAAACTAACGCTATCTCTGACGGACGAGGGCATTGAAGAACGGATGTCTTCAGTGGTCGCGCAGTCTATCGAAGTGGTGCGCAATCGTATCGACGAGTTGGGCACAACTGAACCGACGATCCAACGCCAAGGCACGGACCGTATTTTGGTGCAAGTGCCAGGATTTGACGATTCTGCGCGTTTGAAAGACCTCATCTCTCAAACTGCCCGTTTGACGTTCCATATGGTTCATCCAACCATCACGGCAGCGCAGGCCCGTGTGCAGGGTCTTCCTGCCGGCACGATGATCTTGCCGAGCCAAGATGGTGGTGATGAGTTGTTGATGGAAGATGTTTCGATTGGCGGTGAATCGTTGGTGGATTCGCAACCAGGCTTCGACCCTCAGTCTAGCCTGCCAATAGTAACTTTCCGTTTCGATACACGTGGATCGGTTGTGTTTGCCGAGCTAACGGCCGCTAACGTTGGCCAGCGTTTTGCGGTTGTCCTTGATGGTGAAGTGATCACGGCACCAACTATTCAAACAACCATACCGGGTGGTTCCGGCCAAATTACAGGTAACTTTACACCTGAAAGTGCAAATGATCTTGCGGTGTTGCTGCGTGCCGGTGCGCTTCCAGCAACCCTTGATATCATTGAAGAACGCTCCGTTGGTCCAAGCCTTGGCGCCGACAGTGTTCAAGCAGGTCAAATTGCTGGCATGGTCGGCGGAATTCTAGTGATCGGCTTTATGCTTGCTGCATATGGCGTGTTTGGCATTTTCGCCAATATCTCTCTGATCATCAACGTCTTCCTCGTGTTGGGCACGCTTTCGATGCTCGGCGCGACGCTAACTTTGCCAGGTATTGCCGGTATCGTTTTGACCATCGGTATGGCCGTTGATGCCAACGTTCTGATTTACGAACGCATTCGTGAGGAAAAACGAGCAGGCCGCTCTGTCGTCCAGGCGATTGAGGCTGGGTTCAAGCGTGCTTTCGCGACAATCGTGGATGCGAACGTCACAACCTTGATTGCTGCGGTAATTCTCTTCTTCCTCGGTTCTGGCCCAATCCGCGGCTTCGCGGTGACCTTGGCAATCGGTATCGTGACCACAATGTTCACGGCCTACTTGCTGACCCAATTCATGATCGCACGTTGGTTCGCGTGGCGACGTCCAAAGGAACTCAAAGTGCATCTGTTGCACTTGCTTCCAGACGGCACCGAGATCAAGTTCATGAATAAGCGTATGATTGCATTCGTGCTCTCTGGCATTCTCATGCTTGCTTCGCTTGGTCTGTTCTTTACGCAAGGCCTTAACTTGGGCATCGACTTCAAAGGCGGATCTGCGATTGAAGTACAAGCCCTCGAAGGCGACGCCGACATTGCTGATCTTCGATCTCGCGTCGGCGCATTGGAACTTGGTGATGTTCAAGTACAAGAGTTTGGCAGCGCAAAAGATGTACTCATCCGTGTCGAAACCCAATCAGGCGGAGATACAGCACAACAGGACGCTGTTGCGAAAGTCGTCGCTTCAATTGAAACTGACTACGAAGTGCGTCGTACAGAGGTGGTTGGACCTACGGTATCTGGCGAACTGGCCCAAACTGGCACTATAGCGGTGCTTGTCGCCATCTTTGCCGTTTTGGCCTACATTTGGTTGCGCTTCGAATGGCAATTTGCCATCGGCGCTGTGGCGGCCCTTGTACACGACGTGGTTTTGACGATTGGCATGTTCTCGATAACTGGCTTTGAATTCAATTTGGCGTCGATCGCCGCCATTTTGACAATCGTGGGTTATTCTTTGAACGATACCGTAGTGGTGTATGACCGTGTGCGCGAAAACTTGCGTAAATATCGCAAGATGCTCATCGTTGACCTTCTCAACATGTCAATCAACCACACCTTGTCGCGTACAATCCTAACCTCCATCACAACCTTGCTTGCGCTTGCTGCGTTGGTGATTTTTGGCGGTGAAGTGATCCGTAGCTTCGTGTTTGCGATGGCTTGGGGCGTTTTGGTTGGTACATATTCTTCTATCTTTGTGGCAGCTCCATTGCTTGCCCGATTCAATTTGACCGCTAAGGCAGTTGAAGAGAAAAAAGAAAAAGAACGCAGAGAAGACGGTGCTGCGGTCTAATGACCGAGATCGCTGACGGACACTTTGAACAGCAGTCACCCATCGATGCCTACGGCAACGGTGGGTTTCGCTTTGCCGAAATGTCTCATGTCGGCTCTTTGCTTTGTTTGCCTACCGGCATGCACAAATGGCACGGCGTAACATCCTGCCAATATGTCGCGAACAATCTCGATCAGATTTGGCAAAGTGCTGACGATATTGAT
>CAJXLH010000339.1 GCA_913055925.1 uncultured Maritalea sp.
GCAGCTTCTTGCGCCGGTGCTAAAGCACTCGCTTCTAGCCCATCAGCGCTTTCGCCTTCTTCAACAAGCGCCGCGATAGGCGTATTTACCTTCACGTTTTGCGTGCCTTCAGGAACGAAAATCTTACCAACGATTCCCTCGTCGACAGCTTCAACTTCCATTGTGGCTTTGTCGGTTTCAATTTCAGCGATTACGTCACCAGCTGTTACGCTATCGCCTTCTTTTACCAACCATTTTGCCAAATTGCCTTCTTCCATGGTCGGAGACAGGGCAGGCATCAAAATTTCTACTGGCATCTAATTCTTCCTCAGTTTTCCTGCGGCCTGGCTAACCTAGGCGTCGACCAAAATTTCTGTGTAGAGTTCGCCAGCATCTGGCTCTGGATCATTCGTTGCAAAATCTGCCGCTTCTGAAACAATCGCGCGGATATCCTTATCGATTGCCTTCAACTCTTCTTCGCTGGCCCATTCATTCTCAAGCAGACGTGCTTTGACTTGCTCGATTGGGTCACGCTCAGAGCGCATAGATTGAACTTCGTCTTTCGAACGATATTTCGCTGGGTCAGACATAGAGTGACCGCGATAGCGATAGGTCAACATTTCAAGAATGTAAGGCCCCTTGCCTTCCCGCGCATGTTTGATCGCGCGCTCGGAAGCGTCACGCACCATGCGTACATCCATGCCGTCAACTTGTTCACCTGGAATGCCAAACGATGCGCCGCGCTGCGAAAGGTCCGTCGTGGACGCTGCGCGCTCGAGGCTTGTGCCCATCGCATATTGGTTGTTCTCGATGATGTATACCACAGGCAAGTTCCAAAGCTTCGCCATATTGAAGCTCTCATAAACCTGACCTTGGTTCGACGCGCCATCACCGAAATAGGTCAGGCTTACATTGTCTTCACCACGATATTGCGCTGCAAACGCCAAGCCAGTTCCCAAGCTAACCTGCGCGCCAACAATGCCGTTACCACCATAGAAGCGCTCTTCGTTAGAGAACATGTGCATTGAGCCGCCCTTGCCTTTCGACAAGCCGCCCTTACGTCCAGTCAACTCCGCCATCACTGCTTTTGGATCAAGACCAACAATCAGCATATGACCGTGATCACGATAACCAGTGATTGAGGCGTCGCCTTTTTTGGATGCCATGTGAACGCCAGTCACAACGGCTTCTTGGCCAATATACAAGTGACAAAAACCACCGATTAGACCCATGCCATACATCTGGCCGGCTTTTTCTTCAAAGCGACGGATCAGCAACATCTCACGATATGCATATAGATCTTCGTCTTTGGTGAATTCTGGAACGTTTTGAGTAGACGCGGCCTTGGCCTCGTTCTTTTTCGACATGAGTTTCTCCAACCTTTGTCGATGACCAAAGCCAGCAAAACTGCCTTTGCCATCATCCGCACGAAACTTGTCGCGCATGTTATTGCCAAATCAACGCAACTTAAAGCGCCGCCAATTTGTCGATTTCTTTGAAAAATCCCCGAGATTACTTGAGAAATTCAGTTAACTAGAAATCAGTTACGATGCAAAATTAACTGAAAATTCGTTATCCGTTTAATTCGACAGCCGGAATGATGATATCTGCTGGATTTGCCCAACCGAGCAAGTGTCGAGCACGTTCGGAAAGCAGGTCCGGATCCAAGCGATCCGCAAGCAAAAGCGAATTCCGGTTCTTCGCCGTATCAATTTGGGCATCTAGCTCTGCAGCTTGAATTTTAAGCGCATCTAGCTGCTCAACATATTTTTGTTGGGACATCACCCCGAAATTACCTTCGACCAAATGGTAGCCCAAATAGCCTTGAAATAGCAAAAGCGCCGCAGCTATCGCCAACTTGCGTAATAAGGAAGGTCTCTTCAACTGGGTGGTCATAGAATAAAACGCGCTACTCGTTACTTCGCGTTCACTATGTCGGAAATGCCTTAATGCTCTATTGCTAAAAACAAAAATTGGGCGCCGCCTTGATGACAACGCCCAACCAAAACTCAAAAGTCAGAAGCGAGAACTACGCCTTCAAGATGTCACGACCAGCATATTTCGCCGCAAAGCCGAGTTGCTCTTCAATACGAATCAACTGGTTGTACTTCGCCAACCGGTCCGAACGCGCAAGCGAACCAGTTTTGATCTGACCACAGTTCATCGCAACTGCAAGATCAGCGATTGTTGAATCTTCAGTTTCACCAGACCGGTGTGACATAACTGATGTGTAGTGCGCCTTATGCGCCATCTCTACGGCCTCAGAAGTCTCTGTCAAAGAACCAATTTGGTTGACCTTCACGAGAATGGAGTTCGCGACACCCATTTTGATGCCAGACTTCAAACGCTCTGAATTGGTCACAAACAAATCATCGCCAACAAGCTGACATTTGTCGCCAATCGCCTGCGTGAGTGATTTCCAACCGTCCCAATCATCTTCAGCCATGCCGTCTTCGATTGAGATAATCGGGTAATTGCCGACCAGCTCTTCAAGGTAGCGAACCATTTCGTCACCGCCGAGAGATTTGCCCTCACCCTTTAGATTGTATTTGTCGCCGTCGAAATACTCAGTCGACGCGCAATCAAGTGCTAGGTAAACATCTTCACCCGGCTTGTAGCCCGCTTTTTCAATCGACTGCATGATGAAATCAAGCGCCGCAGTTGTTGAAGAAAGGTTTGGCGCAAAGCCACCCTCGTCACCAACATTGGTGTTGTGACCTTCGGCAGACAAGCCTTTTTTCAATGTGTGGAACACTTCTGTACCAACACGAACTGCGTCCGCGATTGACTCTGCGCCAACCGGCATGATCATGAACTCTTGAATATCGATTGGGTTGTCAGCGTGTTCACCTCCATTGATGATGTTCATCATTGGAACCGGCAGAATATGTGCGTTTGAACCGCCAACATAACGATAAAGCGGCAGCGCAGAAGATTCAGCTGCA
>CAJXLH010000340.1 GCA_913055925.1 uncultured Maritalea sp.
GGCATTGTAGAGAAATCAGGCTCCTGGTTCTCATATGATAGCCAACGCTTGGGGCAGGGCCGCGAAAATGCACGCCAGTTCCTGAAAGACAATCCGCAGATCGCGTTTGAGATTGAATCTGGTGTGCGTGAAAGTGCTGGATTGAGCACTGAAAACATGATCGCCCCTACAATGGATGAGACACCTCTGATTGAAGGTGATAGCGAAGAATAAAGAGCAAACGCCAAGTTCCTTACCAGCTTGGCGTGATCGATAAGTTGCTCCAAACAAGGGCGCCGATTTCCCACAATCGGTGCCCTTTGTTTTTGTGGTTCGCAATTTGGTATTTCGGTCGTTTGTTCGACTGGGCTGGTGCCCAGCAAACTGCACCTAGACAGGGGCGTCAGAGAACGGTAAAACCAGCCGGAATTATCAACAGTCCCAGCAGTTTGGGCCATCAAAAATTGGGTAAGCATCATGAGTAGCGTCAACCAAATTCGCTCGACCTTTTTAGACTATTTCTCAAAGAATGGTCACGAGGCGGTGGCGTCTGGTCCATTGGTGCCGCAAAACGATCCAACGCTGATGTTTACGAACTCAGGTATGGTGCAATTCAAGAACGTTTTTACCGGTCTTGAGAAACGTCCTTACAGCCGTGCAACCACGGCACAAAAATGTGTGCGCGCTGGCGGCAAGCACAATGATTTGGACAATGTTGGCTTTACTGCGCGGCATCACACTTTCTTTGAAATGTTAGGCAATTTTTCGTTTGGCGACTATTTCAAAGAAAACGCGATTGAACTTGCTTGGAATCTGATCACCAAAGAATACGGACTTCCAACCGATAAGCTTCTTGTCACTGTTTATCACGAAGACGATGAAGCGTTCGATCTTTGGAAGAGAATTGCGGGTTTGCCGGATGATAAAATCATTCGTATTGCGACAAACGACAATTTTTGGTCCATGGGCGACACAGGGCCGTGTGGTCCGTCCTCTGAAATCTTTTATGATCACGGTGATCACATTTGGGGAGGACCTCCAGGATCTCCAGAAGAAGATGGTGACCGCTTCATCGAGATTTGGAACTTGGTGTTCATGCAATATGAACAGCATGCCAATGGTGAGCGCACAAATTTGCCGAACCCATCAATCGACACAGGTATGGGCCTAGAGCGTTTTGCGGCGTTGTTGCAGGGGACACACGACAACTACGAAACTGATCTGTTCAAAACGCTGTTGGCAGATGTAGCGAACGCGACAAACACAGATGTTGCGGATGATGGCGGCCAAAGCCGTCGCGTTATCGCTGACCATTTGCGATCCATGTCGTTTTTGATTGCCGAAGGTGTACTGCCATCAAATGAAGGTCGTGGATATGTGTTGCGCCGGATCATGCGCCGCGCGATGCGCCATGCGACCCTTTTGGGCGCTGACAAGCCTGTCATTCACGGCTTGGTACCCACATTGGTGCGTGAGATGGGCCAAGCTTACCCTGAGCTGCAAACTGGCGAAGCGATGATTTCTGAAACGGTGCGTTTGGAAGAAGAGCGCTTCTTAAAAACGCTAAGCCGTGGTTTGTCCATTCTTGAAGAAGAGAGTGCGGAACTGGGCAAAGGTGATACTTTGCCAGGTGAAACAGCCTTCAAACTTTATGACACATACGGCTTTCCGCTCGATCTGACACAAGACGCATTGCGCCAACGTGGAATTGACGTTGATCAGTCTGGTTTTGATGCTGCGATGGAAGCGCAGAAAGCTGAAGCACGCGCCAACTGGAGTGGTTCAGGTGAAGCTGCCGATGAAGCCATTTGGTTCGGAATTGCGGACAAAGCCGGTGCGACAGAGTTTTTGGGCTACGAGCATGAACGCGCAGAAGGCGTTGTAACGGCAATTGTTAAAGATGGAGCTGAAGTCGATATATTGCAGGCTGGCGAAAGTGGTTTTGTGGTTCTTAACCAGACACCATTTTACGCGGAGAGCGGTGGTCAAATCGGCGATACCGGTGTTGCGGTGGCTGAGGGTGTCGAAGTTAGAATTGCCGACACCAAGAAACTTGTTGGCAAAGTATTTGCGCACAAAGCAGAGGTGACCTCCGGCACCGTGAAAGTTGGCGATGCACTTGATATGCGCGTTGACACACAGCGTCGCGGATCAATCCGTGCCAATCACTCGGCAACACACTTGTTGCACGAGGCGCTTCGCGAAACACTTGGCTCCCACGTTGCGCAGAAAGGATCGATGGTTGGGCAAGATCGACTGCGGTTTGATTTCTCGCACACCAAATCGGTTTCTGATGAGGAAGTTGCTGAAATTGAACGTTTGGCCAACGCCATCATTTTGCAAAATGCACCGGTTGAAACACGTTTAATGGGCGTCGACGAAGCAAAAGAAGCGGGAGCGATGGCACTCTTCGGCGAGAAATACGGTGAAGAGGTCCGCGTTGTTTCCATGGGCACAGCGCTTGAAGGCGATAAAGCAGGCAAGACCTATTCAATGGAACTTTGTGGCGGCACCCACGTCCGCAACACAGGTGAAATTGGTTTGGTAAAGGTAGTTGCAGAATCTGCCGTCGCGTCTGGTGTGCGCAGAATTGAAGCGCTGACCGCAGACAGTGCACGTGCATATTTGGCTGACCAAGAAAAAGCCGTGCGTGACATTGCTGATCGTTTGAAAGTGGCACCAAAAGACGCATTGTCGCGTGTGGAAGCATTGATCGAAGAACGCAAGCAATTGGAAAAACAGCTTTCGGATGCACGTCAAAAATTGGCCATGGGCGGCGGTGCTGGCGGTCAGGACGGTCCTGAAGAGATTTCGGGCATTTCGTTTGTCGGCCGCGTTGCTGAAGGCATTCCAACACGGGAATTGCGTGGATTGGTTGATCAGGGCAAAGACCAGGTGAAATCAGGCATTGTTGCCATTGC
>CAJXLH010000341.1 GCA_913055925.1 uncultured Maritalea sp.
TGATGCGGGATCAGTGTCTTCTTGCCAGATGATCTCAAAATCACGCCTTCTTTGCCTGGCTCACCGCCATCCAACGACACATTGACTTCGCCACCACGTGGCACAGATCCAACGGAGATCAACAGCAAGTTGAGCAGCATTTTCACTTTGTTTTTCGGCAGCAAAACAGGCTCGATGTTCCACTTCAACTCGCCCTTTTCGCCTGCCATGAAGCTTTGCGAAACCTTCTCAGCTTCCCGCGTATCGATCTCGGTGCCTTGGGTTGAGGATGCACCAAAAGCCAATCGCGCAAATTCTAGCTTTGCACGCGCCTGACGAGCAGAATTGTTGATCAATTCCTGTGCGAAATCTGCCATTTCAGCCTGTTCCGGATCGGCAAGAACTTCCAATCCATTGCCAATCGCACCCACTGGGCTGATCAAATCGTGACAAACGCGCGAACAAAGCATCGCCGCCAAATCCGGGCCGCTCACTTCAACTATTTCTGCCATTAGGTTCCCTCAAAATAATATGCGGCCATCAGCGCCAAACTCCCCGTGAGCAGCGACATAACCGAATCAAGTCACGACAGTTTAGCCCGCACTGACCGTGGAGCAACATATCGCGCCGAAAAATGCGCAAATGCTGTGAATTTTAAGATTGAACCCGAACCTTAGCGGCGCGCCAACTCGTTGCGCAGACCTTCCCAGTTCTTGAAGGCAAAGTTCACCATCGCCGCTTTTTCAAGCATAAATGCTTCGCGGTTACCCGACGAATAGAAAAGATAAAGTCGACGATTATAAACCGCATAAATGCGTGGGTTACCGTTGGACAAATAACCGCGGGACAACCCAGCTAAGCCATACCCGCCGAACTGAGGCACGTAAGCTGTCGGCGCGGTGCGGAACACTTCTCGGTTCGCTTCGGTTGCGAAAAACCAAGAAACGCCCTTCCAATGAAATTCATATTCTGCTTTGCCCTCGAGCGGTTCAGGTTCTGTGAAATAGCTCACAGGGTCCATGCCGCCGATGGCTGATCCGGTCAGCGGATCAGTGACATACATTTCAAGGTAATATCGATTTGTGCTCGCGGTTCCCGCTGCCATGGACGCAACAAAGCTGAAAAGCCCAAGCAAAAGCGCGAAAGCCCACCGGATGGTTAATCTTTGTTTACTCAATTGCCGCATCATCGCCTTGTTTACGCAGTACAAAATGTCCAATGCAGCTTTCAGTCTAACACACAAGGTTTATCCGGATTGTTAACAGCAAGCGCGGCATTTTTTGAAAACCGAAATTGAGAGAGACGCACCCCATGTTTTCCCGATTTGTTGCCATGATGGCGCTTATTTTTGCAGCCCTTTTTACACCAATGGCCGCAAACGCTCAGAACACTGTTTCGGATCAATATACAGCCAATGAACTGGTCGCCGCAGGCGGTCAATTCTTTGGTAGTGTTTCGCAAGGTTTGGCATCAGTTGTTGAGCGCGCTGTCTCCAACTACGGCCTGCCGAACGGCTATATTTTGGGTCAAGAAGGTTCCGGCGCGATATTTGGCGGTGTCAAATATGGCGAAGGCGAACTCTACACGAAAAATGCCGGCAACCACATTCTTTATTGGCAAGGCCCAACACTTGGCTTTGACGTGGGTGCTGACGGCTCACAAGTGATGATGCTGGTCTACAACTTGCCATCTACAGAATCGATTTATGGCCGCTATCCAGGCGTTGACGGATCCGCCTATGTGGTCGGTGGCATTGGCATGACGGTGATGAAGTATAAAGATATCTATCTTGTCCCGATCCGGTCCGGCATCGGCGCGCGACTTGGGGTGAATGTAGGTTACCTCAAATTCACCAAAAATCCGACTTGGAATCCGTTCTAAACATTGAAACCAATTGAAGTGAATTGGACATCTTTCACTTAACTGTGTTTGAAAAATCTGGCCGATGGACATGTCCATCGGCCTATTTGCGTGGTAGATTAACCATTGGTAAACTCAAATAGCAAAAGCCCTTTTCTTTGGTGCTAAGGTGCACTAGCTATGAGAAGTTGATTTTTTGCGGAGCATTTTATGGCAATCGAAATTGCGATGTATTTTGCGCTAGGCTTTCTATGCGCCATTATACTCGCGTTGCTTTTGCTCCCCAGCATCTGGCGCCGCGCGGTTCGGCTCACGCGCAAGCGTATCGCTGAAACGACACCTGTAACGCTTTCAGAATTCCGCGCTGAAAAAGATCAGCTGCGCGCAAAAAATGCGCTGGAACTTCGCAAACTTGAACTGCAACTTGAAGATCTCCGCAAAAAACGCGCGAGCCAATTGCGTGAACTCACGCAATTGCGTCAGGGGCAAGATCAAGCAGCACACGAACGCGACGAAGCTGTCAATCTGGCGGACGAGCTAGAAGAGCGCAACCAAGAGCTGATCGACCAAGTACGCCAGTACGAGATCGAACTTACCAATCTGGCACAAAAGCTTCGTTATCGCGAACGAGACCTCGCCCAAAAAATCGAAGAGCTGGATCAAGCACGCGCGGCGGCGAACATCGCCAATTCTGCAGCGGCCCAAAACTTTGATGCCGAGATCGACGAAAGCGCTTTGGAAGGCGATGCGAAGCACCTTGCTTCCGCATTGGCCACAGAAAAACGTCGCAACGCATTCCTTGAAGAACAACTTCGGGCCTCTATGGCACGGGTGCAGGAGCTGAAGTCCAAGGCACGGACATCGCCTGATGCGACGCTGACCAAAGACATTCCTGACCTGCTGGATGATGCAGAAGCACACATTGCAATAGCCACCGAGCGTTTCAATTCTTTGTTGAACAAAGAAAAAGATGCGCTGGATGAAGCGCCACAAGTCAAAACCGAAGACCCAAGCGACGAAACCTATGTGCCAACCTTGGATCAGTCATTGGCCA
>CAJXLH010000342.1 GCA_913055925.1 uncultured Maritalea sp.
GAGATTATCGAACCGAGCATTAAAGGGCTCGCCGCGCGCGGCACGCCTTTTTCTGGCGTTTTGTTCGCCGGGCTGATGATCACAGCTGAAGGGCCAAAGCTCATTGAGTACAATGTTCGATTTGGTGACCCTGAGTGCCAAGTGCTCATGCTGCGCTTGCAGTCCGACATTGTTGAACTTCTCCTCGCCTGTGCCAATGGCACACTTGACCAAGTGACGCCAGAATTTGATGACGCGGTTGCATTGACGGTCGTGATGGCAGCTGAAGGTTATCCCGGTGCTTACGAAAAGGGCACCGAGATCAAGGGCCTGGATGCCATCGACGACGGACATGTGAAAGTTTTCCATGCGGGCACAAAACGCGACGGCGACAAGCTTCTCGCCAATGGCGGACGCGTCCTCAATGTCACCGCCAAAGGCGCGACAGTGCAAGAAGCGCGGGACCGCGCTTATGAGGCGATTGGCAAAATTGATTGGCCAGAAGGGTTCTGCCGCAAAGACATTGCTTGGCGCGCAATTGAGCGGGGTTAATCCCGCTCTGCCAGCAGTCTAACAATCGCCTTACGTGACATAGCGGTCAGCATCGGCTTATCCTTGTCGCGATAATAAGCGTAGGCAATCGCGGCATTGTGCAAAGCCCAGCCGCGGCCGCGCCGCCATTCATTGTCGTCAACGCCAATTGTTTGCCGGAAACGCTCTCGCGCTTCGTCTTCAAACAACCACCATGCTGGCGGCAAATCAGCGGCGGCATCGCCAACCCCTGCTAGACCAAAATCGATCACCCCAGTGAGTTGCCCGTCATTCGTTATTAAATTGCCCGCATGTAAATCGCCATGAAGCCAAACAGGTTGAGTGGGATAACCTTCGGCGGCAATCCCGTCATCCCAAATCTCAAGCAAGCGCGCTGAATCAAACTCGTCATCAATCGCGTTGATTGACTTTCTGATCGGCTCATCAGTTTCAACAAGTGGCACACCGCGCATATTGTTTTTGGCGCCCGCCAGGAAGTCTTCGTCAGGTGGCAACATGCGCAAAGCGCGCACGAATTCGCCCAGCCGCTCCGCGGCTTCTACTAAAGATGATGGTGGCGCGGTGTAATAGTCGCCGCCCTCAATCCATTTGAAGATCGCGTATGGTGCATCGTCTTCCAGCGCTGCCTCCACGACCTCAGGCACCGCAAATGGCAAACCTTGTGTCCGCGCCGAAATGGCGACTTCTTTTCGCAACGCATTTGCGGCGGCCTCATGCAATGGCATCCGCAAAACCAGCTCGGTGCCGATCTGAAACATCACATTGTCGGTGCCGCCGGACGGGATTTCGCGTAGAGGTTTGCCCGCCAAATCCTGATGGTTTTTAGCCAAAATCTCTTTGGCAATTTCAAGGGTAGGACGTTTGAGAAAAATAAAGTCCGTCATCACGCAAAATCACTAGATGTTGCATTGAATTTTCTGCGCATCATATCCAAATTAAAACTATAGGTGGTTGTATTCACGCCGCAGTTGCAAAAATTGTTAACTCGGTGGTGCTAGCATCAAACCTAGTAGAGTAGTTAGTAGGTGACGAATATGACGACCGTTTCTGGTCCTCGAATTGGCGTCGCCCTTGGCGGCGGCGCAGCGCGCGGCTTGTCCCACATCCCGTTTATCGAAGCGATGGACGAATTGGGTCTCAAGCCAAGCTTGATTGCAGGTACATCAATAGGTGCATTTATTGGCGCAGGCTGGGCTGCGGGTATGCCTGGCTATGAAATTCGCGAACATGCATTAGACGTTTTGGGGTCTGTTCGCGCACTCAGTTCTAGGCTGTGGCGCACGCAAGTTTATGACCTTCGCGAGATGTTCCAAGATGGCATTTCCATGCAGTTCGACGCGTTTCGTGTATTGGGCAGTTTTGCGCCCTACCCGTTTCCGCGTCGGTTCCGCGAACTGAACATTCCGTTGCGCATCATCGCGACAGATTTTCACAATTGGGAACAGGCTGTTTTCAATTCCGGTCGATTGGACAAAGCCTTGGCTGCTTCGATTGCCATCCCATCACTATTTAAGCCCGTGATCAATGACGGTCGCTTGTTGGTGGATGGTGGCGTTGTGAACCCTCTTCCGCTCAATCATGCTTCAGACAATATGGATATTGTCATCGGCATTGATGTGAACGGTGACCCGATCAACAGCGATGCCAGCGCTTGCCCGTCCACTGTGGATATCGGCATGGGTATGGCGCAAATTATGATGCACCGCATGACCGCGCAAATGATCGGCGCTTATCCGCCAGATGTTTATATCAAGCCAGATGTACGCTTGTTTGGTGCATATGAGTTTTGGCGCGTGCGCGAGATTTTGGAAGCTGGCGACGCCTTAAAAGACCGGTTCAAATATCAGTTGAGCGACAAGGTCGACCAATTTATCGCCGGTCAAGAAAGAAGCTTTGAAGCAGTTTAGCGCTTTTGCTTTCCATTAAGCCCGAAATCACTTCGGGCTTATGGTGGCATGTGGGTTGGTTGAAAAACCGCACGCCATTGTCCACTGCCCCGCCTTTGGCGTCCTCAGCTCCATAATAGACCCGTCTGATTTTCGCGTGCGCAATCGCGCCAGCACACATGGTGCATGGTTCTAGCGTGACATAGAGATCGCATGCGGCTAGTCGTCCGCTTCCCACCACTTCAAGTGCTTTGCGCATGGCCACCATCTCGGCATGGGCTGTCGGATCGCCCAATGCCTTCATTTGGTTCGCCGCGGTGGCGATAATCTCACCCTCATGCACAACCACAGCCCCCACAGGCACTTCGCCGTTGCGCGCGGCTTCTTCCGCCAGTGCAAGCGCCATTTCCATTGGGTTTTGGGGTTTGTTGGTCATAAAGGCTCTTTTGTTTGTTGATGAA
>CAJXLH010000343.1 GCA_913055925.1 uncultured Maritalea sp.
TGCTGGCGAGCAGCTGACAGAAGCAGACTGGCGCTTGTTCACAACACTCGTGCGGTTCGACCCTGTTTATGTTGGCCACTTTAAATGCAATCTCAAAAGGATTGCCGACTATCCAAACATTTCGCGCTTAATGGGTGAACTTCGCGCAATGTCGGGCGTTGAGGAAACAATAAATATGGAGCACATTAAAGTGCACTATTATTGGTCCCACACCTCGATTAACCCGCACCGAATTGTACCCGTTGGGCCGCTTGAAAGCTAAGGTAAGGCTACCACTTCTCAGATATTGCGATGCCGCCGAAATATTCACCAATTCGACGCTTGGCGGCGTCGCTGACATCAGCGGGCAGATTGTCGATCTCAAACCAACCCATTTCCGCAATCTCCGCATTGGGCTGAAACGGGCGTTGCTCTGCAAAGTCCTCAAAGACAAAAAGAGCAACATGGTCACGCCGCGATGCGTCGACATTGTGGTAAAGCGACAACAAGCGACCATCGTCTAAAACAGCGTAACCTGTTTCTTCCAGTAGCTCGCGTTTCGCCGCAGCCAGAATGCTTTGGCCAACCTCCACGCCACCGCCCGGAAAAATCCAACCTGGCGTATAAGTGTGTTTGATCAACAAAACCTTTTTGCCATCCACCAACATGGCGCGCGCGCCAAGTGTTGTGCGGCGCAAGAAGCTCATCACAAATAAAAAAATGCGCGACTGAAAGCGCTCAAACAGCGGGCTATGAATCAATTTCATAAACATAGGGCGCATCAATAAACCAAAAGTGCGGCCCAAAGCAGTCAAGAATTTGCGCAAGTGCCTTTTTTTCTCCGCAGCTTTTGTCCATATTGCGCCGAATTTCAATCAGCAGACAGCAAGATGACAAAAGTCGCGCATATATCAGACATTCATTTAGGCCCACTTCCGCGGGTCCTGCCCCATCAGCTGTTCAGCAAGCGGGCCACCGGCTACGCCAATTGGAAACTTGCGCGCAAAAACGCCATGCCATTTGAAAAACTGGCGCAGCTAACCGATCATTTGAAGATGCAAGACCCCGACCTGATCGCAGTGAGCGGTGATTTGGTCAATTTGGCGCTCCCCAAAGAAATCGATGCAGCAAGGCAATGGCTCGATGCGCTTGGCCCTGCCGAACAAGTGGCCGTAGTGCCTGGCAATCACGATGCTTATGTGCGCGGTAGTTTGGAAAAAGCCATTGAGAAATGGGGCGACTATATGAAAGGCATGACCCTTTCCGAGCATCAGTTCCCCTTTTGGCGTCAGCTCGATGGCATAGCGCTCATCGGTTGTTCAAGCGCCGTGGTCACACCGCCATTTTTTGCGACTGGTGATTTTGATGAGGCGCAAGGGGAACGGCTTGCCGAAATTCTCAAGCTCACAGGTGACGCCGGGCTTTATCGCATTGTCATGATCCACCATCCGCCACATGATGAAGTGAAGCAGATTTGGCGGCGGGGCCTCAATGGTCGCAAGCTCTTCCGCAAAATCATAAAGGCTGAAGGTGCCGACCTTGTGCTCCACGGTCACTTGCACAAATCGATGGTTCACCCGCTTGATGGCCCCAAGGGCGAAATTCCAATGATCGGTATCGCATCGGCAGCTGCGGGAAATGGTGGTAAACATGCCCCTGCCCGTTACAACTTATTCGACATCCAAAAGGTGGGCAGCACCTTTGAATGTCAGATGACTGAATATGGCTACCAACGCGTCGGTGACGGTATCACAAAACGTCTTGAATTGAGGTTACATTAAGTGCCTCTTGGCATTATAAAAACCACACGCCAAATCAGCGATAAGCTCTGACCACATGAACGATTTCAAAATTGATCGACCTGATTTCAACCCTGAGACCGGCGAAGCTGCGTTTCACTTTCAGTTGGGCGAACATCAATTCACAGAACGGCTTGAGCTGGGGATTGGTTTTGACATTGAGAATGCCAAATCGCAAAGCTTTGCACTCGCGTTAGACTTAGCAGCGGCAATCATTGGCGTCAGCTATTTTAAGCTGAAAGCGCCTACAAAGATTGACGCAACGGCACTTAAACTCACCGATGCGGCGCAGGACGTTGCGCAAGATGTTTACGAAAACGGTCTAGGCGAATTCTATGCGCGCAACGACCTGCATCGATTTGGCAAAATCGAATACTTCTTCCGCAATGCGCCAAATGCCGAACTCAACGGAAATGAAAAAGCTGACGCGCTCGTGCTCATTGGCGGCGGTAAGGATTCGCTTCTATCGGTCAATTTGTTGGACGAGCAAAAGCGCGATTTCACACCGTTCGCGGTGAACCCAAAGGGGCCAATTCTGTCCTCAATCGATCGCATGGAAAAAGCACCGCTTTATGTACGCCGATATCTCGACAAACAAATGCTCAAGCTTAACGGGGAGCCGGGTTACTACAACGGACACGTACCCTCCACCGCGATTAATTCAATAATCGCCACGCTCGTAGCCATCCTCTATCGAAAATCAGACATCGTTTTATCGAACGAGCGATCTGCTAGTGAAGGCAATTTGGATTTTGATGGGCGCGAGGTCAATCATCAACACTCGAAAAGTCTTGCGTTTGAAAAACTATTTGCCCACGCGCTGAACTCTATAACGGGCAACGCCATCTCCTATTACTCATTGTTGCGGCCATTTTCGGAGTTAGAGATCGCCGCGCGGTTCGCTCAATCCACAAAGTTTGATGGAGCGTTCTCCAGCTGCAATCAAAATTTCAAGCAAGACGCAACTGGCCCCGCCTTTTGGTGTGGCAATTGCCCCAAATGCCATTTCGTTTCACTCATCTTCGCGCCATACATGACGCAAGAACGGTTGGTTGGCATTGTCGGCAGCAATGTCCTTGATAAGGAT
>CAJXLH010000344.1 GCA_913055925.1 uncultured Maritalea sp.
GGGAGCAGCTTTTCTTTTAACGCGGCGGGTGCCAGCTTGGCCGCAGGGCTTGTGGCCTTACCGCTCATCATCAGACCGATCCGCTTGTCGTTTGAAGCCATTGATCAAGATTTGGAAGAGGCCCTGAAAGTCGCGGGGCAAGGGGCGTGGCAGCGTTTTAGATTGCTGCATTTGCCGCTTGCACTGCCGGGAGTTGTTGCGGGAAGCGTTTTGGGATTCGCTAAAGCACTAGGTGAGTTCGGCGCAACCATTACATTTGTCGCCAACATTCCGGGTGAAACGCAGACTTTTTCGCTGGCCATTCACTCAGCATTGCAACGGTTTGACGGCGAACAAACGGTTTTGCTTTTGAGTGGCATTTCAATCGCCATTTCTGTGATCGCTATTTTGGCTTCCGAACAGTTACTTGGCTGGCTACAGGCACGGCTTTTGGGCGAGAAGGCGGTGCGCCATGCTTGAAGTGAATGTACAAGGCACATCGCGATTGCCGGATGCGGCGTTTAGCTTCACCGCACCAAAAGGCATCACGGCCATTGTTGGTCCATCAGGAGCAGGCAAAACGACCCTGTTGCGGGCGCTGGCGGGGCTGGATGAAATTGTCAGCGGCGAAGTGCACTTGAATGGCGAATTGCTGATTGCGCCAACGGAGCAACGGCAAATTGGCATGGTGTTTCAAGAAGCGCGTTTGCTGCCGCACCTAACCGTTCAAAAGAACATTGAATTGGGACGCAAGAGCCCAGTAGCGGTTTCCGAACTTGCGACGCAATTGGGCATTGAACAGCATTTACCAAGCTATCCGCGACAATTGTCGGGCGGGGAACGTCAGCGTGTGATGATCGCACGCGCACTTTTTGGTGCGCCAAAAATGATCCTTTTGGACGAGCCATTAAGTGCGCTCGACCCTGAGCTGCGTACGTCTTTGATTGCGGTGATCCGTAAGCAATTTCAAGAAGCCAACATCCCGGTGCTTTATGTGACGCACCAGATGGAAGAGGCCGCGCAGCTTGCGCAAAACCTCATCATTGTTGAAGGCGGAAATATCATCGCGCAAGGCGATGTGGCGCGCACCATGGCCGAGCGCGGTGTTGCCGAACAATTTGATCGCGGCGTTTCCAGCACGCTTCTTGGTTGTGTGTCCGAGATCGATGCGCAATATCATATTGCCCGGGTTGCCGTAGGCGAACAAACTGTTGAGATCGCCAGCAATGGCCGAGAGCTTGATGAAGAGATTAAGCTCAGGGTTTGGTCACGGGATATCATCCTTGCCAAGCACCCATTGCATGACATGAGTGCGCGAAACCAATTGCTCGGCAATGTTGCGGCCATTGAAAGCGTCAACAATGCGCAAATGGATGTGCATGTGACTGTTGAAGGCACCACCATGATTGCGCGTGTTATGCGCAAAACGGTGGTTGATATGGGGCTCGAAATTGGCCGCCCAGTTTATTTGGTCTTTAAGTCTGCGTCGGTTGAGTAGCCGCTAAAGCGCATCGATATCACGTCCTTCACGTGGCTTATAGCGCGGCAATTGCCAGCCAAACTGAATGGCGCAGGCGCGTATCGCAAATCCAACGCACGTGCCTATTAATGCGGCAATAGACGGGGTGAGACCCAGATAAACCAGCGTAAGATATCCGCCAGCGGCGACCAGTGCGGCAGTGGCATATATTTCAGCTTGCAAGATGAGTGTATTCTCGTCAGAAACCACGTCGCGGATCATGCCGCCAAAGGTCGCTGTCATCATGCCAAGCGCAGTTGCCACAAAAAAGCCCATGCCATGCTGATGCGCAATGTGCGCCCCAAGTACGCCGTATGCTGCAAGACCAACGGCATCGAGCCAAATAAGGGTGAGATAGCGGCGCTGGATAAGATGCGAGGTGAAAAAAGCAATTACGGCGATGGCCAAGCAGGTCACCAAATAGGTTTGGTCCACGGTCCAAAATACCGGTCGATCCAAAATCAAATCTCGCACCGTGCCGCCGCCAACGCCTGTTAATGTTGCGAGCAAAGCAAAACTAATAATGTCGAGCTGCTTTCGGCTGGCCACCAGCGCACCAGTGGTTGCGAAAACGGCAACGCCGAACAAATCCAAATAGTAAATTGAAATGCCAAACATAAAAGCTCCCAACGCTGATTTGGCCAGCATAGCAGGACTGGTTGCGTGCAAAAGAATTATCTTATCTCCGCTTGCCTATGTGCAGTTGCTATGGTCTTCTTGGCGCCTACTTAAAAACGCATGAGAACAAAATTGGATTTTCAAACCCGCTTTAGCGAACACTTTTTTCATCGGCACAATTGGTGGCCGATTGCTGTGCTTGTGTGGGCGGTGGTGCATTGGAAGTTCGCTGATGGCACAGGCATTTATGCGCCTACATCAAATGCGTTGCCCGCGCTCATTCTCATTGCGGGATATTTCGCGCTTTCACCTGCGTTTTTCTTTGCACTGGCGGGTGTGGACCCTTATGCGAAATCGCGCAGTTGGGGATATTTGGTGGAGGCAAGATGGCCGGTTTATGTGCTTGATCACGTGGTGAATTTGGTCACCCTAACCGCGCTCTATTGGGTGCTTGATGCTCCCTTTGGCTGGCCGCTATTTCTTCCGCTGACGCAAGTTTTTTACATCACATTTTATGCGTTGCGCGCTTATGCGCGGCGGCTAGGGTACTATCGCGAGTTCGACGAGCGTTAGGCTAAAACGCTTCAGCAATGTCATGCAGCCGTGTCTTGAGTTTCTTGCTTTGCTTTTTGCTTAGGTTTTTGCGCAAACATTTGTCCAACGTGCGCCAGTGTTTATCGAGGGCGCGGACGAGATTTGTGCCGCCTTCTGTCAACTCAACGGATATGTCCGCCCCTTCATCGACCG
>CAJXLH010000345.1 GCA_913055925.1 uncultured Maritalea sp.
ATATCTCAAGAGCGGCTTCGTGAATATTTGGGTTCGCTGCGGCGATCACCTGGCCGCCATCTGTAACTGGCTTTCCTGACCAGGTTGTCACAATGCCGCCGGCGCCTTCAACAATGGGCACCATTGCGGCGATGTCGACATCTTTCAGACCCTCTTCTACCACCAATTCGCCGTGACCGGCAGCAACCATAGCGTAGCCGTAACAATCTAACCCATAGCGGGCGAGACGCATGTTGGCCTCTAGTTTGTCATAGTGGGCGAGCGAATTTTCATTCAAGAAAATGCGCGGCGACGTGGTGAACATTGTCGCTTCGTTCAACGCTTTCACCTTGCTGGTGGAAAGGGTTGATTTCTCGTCGCCCCGATGAAGCGTAGTATTGCCGGCAAATCCAATGAAATCTTCGCCAATATGCGGTTGGCTCATAAGGCCCGCGATGGGGCGTCCTTCGTAGCATAGTGCTGCCAACGTGCCCCAAACCGGCAGGCCGGAAATAAAGGCGCGTGTGCCGTCAATGGGATCAATGATCCAGCTGAACGCACTGTTCGTTTTTTTAGGCTCCCACTCTTCGCCAAAAATATTATGATCGGGGAAGTATTGGGCGATCAAATCGCGAATTGCATTTTCAGCTTCCCGATCGGCAACGGTTACGGGGTCGAAACTCGTCTGTTCTTTATTCTCGACATTCACAGTTTTTCTGAAGTATTTCAATGTGATCGCGCGCGCGGCAGTTGAAATTTTGAGTAAAAAACTGTGAATTTCTTTTTGATCGAGTTCTTGCGGAAGTTGTGCGGAGGAATTCTTGATTGCCATGTTCTAACACTTTGGGATTTCAGGAGAAATATACAGCTTAATAAAAAATTTACACATTTCACTGCACATTAACTTGTACCATTTGGACAAATAACTTCTATCTTGGGATGTTTGCTTGTTTCAAATGACTTGCATTCGGGGCCAAATCAGTTCACCCCAGTAGATGCATGATGCATTAGCAGCTTGGCAAATCAGGCTTCGAGCTGCTGACGTTTCCTCCCTTGACTTAGGGCCGCTATTTGCGGCCCCACTTTTTGAACAAGCGCTAATTCGTTTGGTGTTGTGTGGATGTTTATTCCGCAGCCAATTTGCGATCAACAAGTTCGCTCAGATCTATCCGCATCAGCAAAACAACCAATTGCTCAATCAAAGCTTTCATTTGATCAAAATTGTCGTTCTTCTTCAGTGATGCTTCATTCATATAGAGATGGCGACTGATCTCAATTTGCAGCGCGTGAATATTGTAGTTCGGTTGGCCATAGGCCTTAGTGGTAAAGCCGCCCGCATAAGGCCGGTTGCGCGCGACTTTTAACCCTGCGGTTGTGAACAAGGTGTCCGCCAGCTCGGTGATCATCGGGTGGCAGGTGGAGCCGAACCGATCGCCCAGGACGATATCGGGCGCGCTTGCATTGCCGCGCTTATCAAGGTTCGGCATTGAATGGCAGTCAATCAATACCGCGACGCCAAACTGGTTCAATGTCTCTGTGAGGAGGCGTTGCAGCGTCTCATGATAAGGCTTGTAGATGCCTTCAATGCGCATACGCGCATCGTTGAGCGAGAGCTTTGTGCGGTAAATTGGTTTCTTCTCGGCCACAATTTTGGCGATTGTGCCCAAACCGGCCGCGACGCGCGGTGACGATGTGTTGTAGTTGTCTGGCAGCATGTCGCTAAACATGGCCTGATCTAACTCATATGGCTCGCGGTTTACGTCCAAATAGGCGCGCGGGAAATGCGCCCGCAACAAGGGTGCGCCCATATGCGGTGCGCGCGCAAACAATTCGTCGACAAATGCATCTTCAGATTGCCGGATACTCAGTTCGTCAAGGCGAGTTTGCGCTAGAAATCTTTTTGGGTAGTCGCGTCCAGAATGCGGTGAGTTAAACACTATCGGCGCGCGCTGTTCTCGCGGCCTAATGGTTTCAAAGGCTGGGCGATCTAAATAGTCAGACAGCAAATTTTTCTCCGTTCATGCGGTCCTTGTTCCCCTGTCTGGTATTGTGCAGGAATTCGGCGCTTGCGTCTACCAGAACAACTTGATTTGAACATCAGTTTGTTCACCATGCAACATCATGCTTGAGTTTGCGCCGCTGGCGGGGCAAAATCCGAATCAATTAGCAAAAACCTACGAGGCATTTGGATGCGCCGGATTCTTTTGGCAGAAGACGACAATGATATGCGCAAGTTTCTAACGCGTGCGCTTGGCAATGCGGGCTATGATGTGGTGGCGTTTGACAATGGCCGCTCAGCATATGAGCGACTGCGTGAAGAGCCGTTTACATTGCTTTTGTCAGATATTGTGATGCCTGAGATGGATGGTATCGAGTTGGCACGCCGTGCCACCGAGCTGGATCCTGATCTAAAGGTGATGTTCATCACTGGATTTGCAGCCGTTGCGCTGAACCCTGATAGCGAAGCGCCAAAAGACGCATCTGTTCTGTCAAAGCCATTCCACTTGAAGGATTTGGTGGATGAGGTGGAGCGCTTGCTCGCCGCATAATCGCTGTCAAATTTAGAGTTTGAAGTAGGCCTCAATTTCATCGTGAATTGGGGCCATTTCTTTTTCGCTCGGCATGTGAGCGCTGTCTTTTAAAGTAAAAGACTTGGCAAAAGGCAGTGTTTTTTCTGCGTGTGGTTTGGTGTTGGCAAACGGGAACAAAATGTCGTTGCGTGCGAAAGTGATCAGCACGGGCTCAATATCGCTAGGAAAGTCATCCGGAAAGAACGGGCCCGCTGGGCGGTGGCGCCAAAATGCGGTCTGGCGGATCACAATATCCATATAGATCAGGTTTTCCTCTGTGAGGTGCCGTGACAGCGGCCGCGCAATCG
>CAJXLH010000346.1 GCA_913055925.1 uncultured Maritalea sp.
TGGGGCTCGTTGCGGCGCGCCTTAAAGAGCGCTTTAATCGCCCAGCGTTTGCCATTTCGCAAAAACCTGACGGTAGCGGAACGGGTTCTGGTCGCTCAGTACCAGGGGTCGACTTAGGTGCTGCAGTGTTAGAAGCTGTTAAACAAGGCATATTGCCAAAAGGCGGTGGTCACGCGATGGCCGCGGGGATTTCCATCGCCAGCGGCCAAATTGGTGCTTTTAGAAGTTTCCTCGCAGACAAACTGGGCGACGATGTAGCCAATGCGCAGAAAGAAAATGCGATCAAAATTGATGCTGCATTGACTGCCCGTGGCGCGACAGTGTCCTTCCTTCATGACATTGAAAGAGCAGGGCCATTTGGCTCGGGAAATCCAGGGCCGGTGTTCGCACTGCCTGCTCACCGCGTAACATTTGCCGATATCGTGGGTGCGGGCGGGCATGTCAAAGTTAGCCTCGTCTCCCAAGATCGCGCGCGGATAAATGCCATCGCATTCCGCGCCGCCGACACAGCGCTCGGACAATTTCTAATGGAAGCGAGAAACTCTGATCCAATTCACGTGGTTGGCACGTTATCCATAAACCACTGGCAAGGGCGCGAAGAAGTTCAACTCAGAATAATTGATGCGGCAAAAGCCACTTAACAATCGTTTGAAATCTTGTTCAAAATCAGTGGGTTACAAATGGGGCTTGAAAGAATACACAGTCCCGTTAAACTCGTTATGTAATTTGAGGGAGGCCTTGGCGTCGCGGGTATAAAGGCTTTACGCAAGTTAGTACGTATTTTGTGCTATTTCGAGCCTGCGGTTGACGCCGGTTGATTAGATGAGTGATTTTGCGCTTAACAACATGAATTCATCACCGACTATTCTGTCGCGCCTAATGTCGAGTATCGTCGGTTTTGTTGGGAAGAAGTCCGTCGGAACAATCCAGCATGGATGCCTTCGTATTGTGTTGCCTTCAGGCAAATCGCTGTATCTTGGTGAAAAGAATGCTGGCGAGCCCAAAGCGGTTCTAAAGCTCAATAATTTCAACGTGATATGGGAATCAGCTCGGCGCGGGACTGTAGGATTTGCCGCTGCCTATATGAATGAAGACATCGAGGTTGATGACCTTGTAAAACTATTCGAGTTTTTCCTCCTCAATCGCGATCAACTGGTTGGTACCAAACCGAATTTCTTCCGTCGTGCAGCGCACGACATGGCCTATCATATCTCGCGTCGCAATACGAAAGAGGGGTCGAAAAAGAACATCTCCGAGCACTATGACTTGGGGAATGATTTTTATTCGCTGTGGCTCGACCCATCGATGGTCTATTCGTCAGCCTATTTTACTGATGAAAATCAAACGCTTACCGACGCGCAGTGGGCTAAAAACCATCTTGTCGCAGACATGGCGGGCATTAAATCTGGCAATCGCGTTTTAGAAATCGGCTGTGGCTGGGGTGCTTTCGCAGAAACTGTCGCGAAGGATTATGATGCCCATCTCAAGGGGATTACCCTTTCGATTGAACAATTGAAGTTTGCGCAAAAGCGTATGCAGGACAAGGGTTTATCTGAAAAGACAGAATTGGTCATCGAAGATTATCGGGACACCGAAGAGCAGTTTGACCACGTTTGTTCTATTGAGATGATTGAAGCTGTTGGTGAGGACCATTGGCCGATTTACTTCAAAACTGTTCATGACCGACTGAAGCCGGGCGGAACGGCAGCAATTCAGGCGATCACAATCAATGAGGTGGATTTTGAGATCTACCGGAAAAATGTTGATTTTATCCAGCGATATATCTTCCCCGGCGGCATGCTGTTAACTGAAAAAGCGATGCAAGAACAAGGTGATATGGCGGGTTTGAAGCTCGAGAAAAAGGAGTTGTTTGGTCAGTCCTACGCTAAGACTTTGCGCTTATGGCGAGAGCAGTTTGAAGCTGCGTGGCCGGAAATTGAGAAGCTCGGTTTTGACGATGTCTTTAAACGCAAATGGATTTATTACCTTTGCTACTGTGAGGCCGGTTTTGCAGAAAACATGATCGACGTTGGCGTATATAGCTATTCAAAACCTGCATAGTTCACCAATTGCATGTAGCGCCGCCAGATCGGCAAGACGTCCGCAGTGTGTGCTTCTCACGCACTGATTTAATTGGAGTTTTTGAAAAAACGTTTTGGCGAAAAGGCCGAAACGTCCCATTTGTTCGCTCAGTGCAAAGACATTCGCCGACTAGAGCTTCCGTCCAATTTGACGCATCAGCCAAAAATACAAACGGTCGGGCAACATACCGATGATTTTCATCATCCAATGCAGTCGCCGTGGAAAAGCGACCGTTGCCTTCGACTTATTTGCCAAGCCCTTCATGATACGATCAACCGCAATCGGTAATTCCATCAGAAACGGCATCGGAAAATTGTTTTTTGCTGTAAGCGGTGTTTTGACGAAGCCTGGCAATACAAGCTTCACGTCAATGTAGTCCTTGGAAAGTTCGATCCGAAGCGACCGGGCATAATAGGCAAGAGCGGCCTTCTCCGTGCCGTACCGCAATGTCCCAGGCAAAGCGTCATAACCAACAGGCGAGCCAAATATCGCGATCTGACCACCACCGTTTGATTTCATTGAAGGAATAATTGTTTTGAGCGCGTAGGCGCACCCTAGCGTACCAACGTGGAATGCCTGTTCCAACGAAGTGGCGGCATCCAAATCAGCATGTGCGTAGACAGCTGCGTAAACAAACAGGTCGATTGGTCCATGTTGCTCTAAAATCTGCTCGGCGATTTCTTTCGTGGCGGCATGGCCGCTAATGTCAAGCGGGAAGGCATGCAGCTGGGGAGATGTGCTGCATAGTTGGTTGAGGCCTTCTG
>CAJXLH010000347.1 GCA_913055925.1 uncultured Maritalea sp.
CAAGCGACGAATGGCAAAGTAACGCGGCTAGCAGATGCCGCGCAAAAGATCGGCGATGTGGTGGCGCTTATTCAAGACATTGCGGAACAAACAAACTTACTTGCGCTCAACACCTCCATAGAAGCGGCGCGCGCTGGTGAGATGGGCAAAGGCTTTGCTGTGGTGGCCACCGAGGTGAAAAGCCTTGCGAACCAAACAGCCGGGGCAACCGAGGAGATTGCCAATCAGATCACGGAGATCCAAGAGAGCACCAAAGATGCTGTGAGCGCGATTGAGCAGATCGCACAAACCATGGCCGAAGTGACCAGCTACACCACCTCCATCGCCTCCGCCGTTGAAGAACAAGGCGCGGCGACGGCTGAAATTAGCCAAAGCGTTGCGCAAGCGGCCAATGGCACAGAGCAAGTGGCGGGTTCCATCAATCTTGTTACGAGTTCTGCCAGTGAAACCAATCAAAGTGCCAGCCAGGTTTTGGCTGCATCCGAAGATATGGCGAAGCAAGCGCAGAGCCTGCAATCGACGGTTGATACGTTTCTCACTGAAGTCTCGGCAGCCTAAATTTCCTCCCACACAGCTTTTGGCAGCCGGAAATGGCCTCGTTTACGGGGCCATTTTTTTGTTTGCATTCAAAAAACGACTGACATAGCGTTTGCAAACCTACCCTCTCTTGAATTGAGATCGCCAAATGCAAAAACCACAACGTCGCATCTATGCGATTTTTTTCCTGTTCGCCTTCGGCCTCGGCTCAATGCTATCGCGCTTAGCGGATATTCAGGAGAATTTGCAGATTGAAGAAGGTCTTTTGGGTGTTGCCTTGATGTGCAGTTCGTTTGGACTGCTGGTCTTTTTGACCGTGGGTGCACCTTTGGTTGATCGCTTGGGCAATAAGCGCACCTTCATTTTGGCAAATAGCGCCATGATTGCGCTTTATGTGCTAGTGGCCGGACTGAATATCTACGGCCTGATGATTGCGACGATCTTCTTGGCGGGCATGGCGGTTGGCGCCATGGAAATCTCCATCAACGTAGAAGCCGACCGGTTGGAAGCGAGCACCGGACGCCGGATCATGAGCCGCTGCCACGGCTTTTGGAGTTTTGGCTTTTTTGCCGCTGCATTGCTCGGCGGTATTATGCGCCAGTTCGATGTGGTGCCCCTGGTGCATATGCTAATTGTTTTGCCGATTGTCGTCGGCGGCACTTTGTTTGTGACCCTTGGGCGCGAGATGGCGCCAGAGAAGCCGGATGAAGATAAAGATCATGGTGTGAAGTTCGCGCGGCCAACGCCCTATATTTTGACGCTTTGTGCCGTGTCTGTTGGCGCGCTCATCGCCGAAGGCGCGGGCATTGATTGGTCCGTTATCTATATTCGCGACACGTTTGAAATTGCCGAGTTTGTGGAAAGCTCCAGCCTGATCGCATTTACGCTCGTGATGGCAATCACTCGTTTTTATGCCGATCCGGTCATCGAGCGGTTTGGCGCTGTGATTATGGCGCGTGGATCTTTGTTCGTGACGATGCTCGGCGTCACGCTGGTGGGTATCGCGCCGAATTTTGGTTTGGCCATTTTGGGCTTTATGCTTTTGGGTGCTGGCTCATCCATCATTTATCCCTTGGCGGTGTCTGCCGCCGCGCGCCAAAAGGACCGCGCCTCCTCGATCAATGTGGCGTCGCTCGCGCAAACAGCGTTCCTTGTATTCTTTATCGGCCCCGCATTGCTCGGTTTTGTGGCGGAAAGCTTTGACATTCGTGTTGCCTTGATGACGCCGTTGCCGTTGCTGGCCCTTGGTCTCTTGTTTGCAGGATCGCTGGATGAACGTCGGTTTGCAGGTAAGGCGGAATCGACTAACATTTAGCCATGCCGCAGCTCAACGAACTTGGACAAATCACGGACGGTCGCCAATCTGAAACGGCGTTGCGCGTGCAACGCGGAACCATGCGTTTGCTGCGCGAAAAATTTGATTTTTGCTGCTTTGCGGAAGTGTCTCTCGCGACAGGGCGACGCGCCGATCTTTTGGGTGTGGGCCCGAAAGGCGAGATTTGGATTGTGGAGATCAAATCGAGCCTGCAAGATTATCAGGTCGATAATAAATGGCCCGAATATCACGATTATTGCGACAAGTTCTTTTTCGCCAAACCGCCTGAATTGGACGCGGCCATTTTCCCTGAGGATCAGGGTTTGATCGTTGCGGATGGGCATGGTGCAGACATAATGCGCCACGCAGCAGAGGACAAATTGTCTGCCGCACGCCGCAAAGCCTTAATGTTGCGCATTGCCCGCATGGGTGCCGACCGGATCCACCAATTGATGGACCCGGGACCAAGCGCCATTTAGTCGTTTTGTAGAGTTGCCGCGAGTTTTTTAATCAGCGCCAAACGGTCTTTGTCGGCCGGCAAGGCTTCGATGCGTTTACCCAAGGCCATTGAGAACTGGGTATATTCATATGTCCAGTCGGCGCTGAATTGTTGCGGATCGATCCGTGGCTTATCAGTGTGCTGGATGCGCGCGATGCCGGACGCTTTAAGCTCGAAGGCATCATCGAGTTGCGGGGCGTGCACTTTATTGCCATTGATGCCTTTTGCCGCCAATGCGGTGCGCATCGCTTCACGCGGCTCGTCTTCACCGTGAGTGAGGAAAATGGCGCCATGCGCCGGCAAGCGTTCCGCAATCCAATCCATCAATTCTGTATGGTCGCCATGAGCCGAATAGTTGCCGATTGATCGAATGTCTGCGCGCACGGCATGGTTGTTGCCATGAATGCGCACCTCTGGTTTGCCCGACTTAATGACGTGCCCCAATGTGCCCGGTGCTTGATACCCCACGAACAATACCGTTGATTTTG
>CAJXLH010000348.1 GCA_913055925.1 uncultured Maritalea sp.
CATTCTTTATGGCGGAGACCGCAACATTTTGGCGGTCGATAAGCAAATCAAAAAGATCTTACGAGCCGCGCAAAAAGACAATGTCGATCCGATGGAGCGCATTGAACTTGCTGACCTAATTGAAGTGTACAATGTGGGTTTTGACGAATATGCGGGCGCCAAAGCACGGCACCAAGACCTGCAAGGGCAGCTTGATGGCCTTTACACTCAAATGGCCGAGCAATTGTCGATCGTGATCGCCCATGCCGATCAAATGGGTATCGCCGCTCGCCAAGATTTGGCTGCAGCGACAGAAAATGCCCGTATGTTTATTTACTCGGTCATTGGCGCGGCGTTGTTGCTGACCATTTTGGCCGGCGTCGCCATTGGCTGGACGATTGTGCAGCCACTCAAAAAGATTACAGGTACTATGCGTACTCTTTCTGAGGGTGACCTAGATGCAGAGGTGCCGTTTACCAGCCGCACCAACGAGCTCGGTGAAATGGCGCGTGCCGTTGAAGTGTTCCGCGCCAACGGCCTCAAGGTCAATGAAATGACCGAAGAGGAGAAAATGGCATCCAAGCAACGTGCTGAAGATCGCTCGTTGATGATGAAAGAGTTGCAACGTGCATTTGGTGAAGTTGTGGACGCAGCGGTTGCGGGTGATTTCACCAAACGTGTGACCAGTGAGTTCCCAGATGACGAGCTTAACCAACTTGCTCATGGCGTGAACGACCTTGTGGAAACCGTCGATCGTGGTGTCAGTGAAACGGGCGAGGTTTTGTCCGCTTTGGCAAACACCGATCTAACCAAACGCATGTCAGGTGAATATCAAGGCTCATTCCTGCAGCTCAAAAACGATACAAACCGTGTTGGCGACAAACTAACCGAAGTTGTTTCAGGTCTAAGAACCACTTCGCGCGCCCTCAAAAATGCGACTGGCGAGATATTGTCTGGCGCAAATGATTTGTCAGAACGGACCACCCGTCAGGCCGCGTCAATTGAAGAGACTTCTGCAGCCACCGAGCAACTGGATGAAACCGTCCGCGACAATACAATGCGTGCTGAACAAGCCCAGCACTCTGCACTAGAGGCAAGTGCCGTGGCTGAGCGTGGCGGCGAGGTGATGAGCCAAGCCAACGATGCCATGCAACGCATTACTGCATCGTCAAACAAGATTTCCGACATTATCGGCATGATCGACGACATCGCCTTCCAAACCAATCTCTTGGCGCTCAACGCATCGGTTGAAGCGGCACGTGCAGGAGAAGCCGGCAAAGGATTTGCCGTTGTGGCCGTGGAAGTTCGTCGCTTGGCCCAATCTGCTGCCGAAGCTTCTAATGAAGTGAAATCGCTGATCGAGCAATCTGTAACCGAGGTGAACAGCGGTTCGAAACTGGTGGCCCAGGCTGCAGAAAACTTGGACGGCATTGTTGAAAGCGTGAAGGGCGTAACATCTTTGATGGACGAGATTGCAAGCGAGAGCAAAAAGCAAGCAACCTCGATCAGTGAGATTTCGACATCTATTCGCGAAATGGATGAAATGACCCAGCACAACGCCGCGTTGGTTGAACAAACCAATGCAGCGATTGATCAAACTGAAACACAAGCGACAGAGCTCGATCATATTGTGGAGCAGTTCCGCATCGATCAAGATGAGCGCCAGGGTCAACCGGCAGCATCACCATCACGGCCAGCGGCGCAAGCAACACCGCCACTTCAACAAGAAAAAGCGGCAAGTGCTTATCTTAGTCACGGCAATGCTGCTGTAAAACAATCAGATGAGGAGTGGCAAGAGTTCTAGCGCTTGCCCCTATTCAGAAAGAATAAAGTCAGCGGCGGCCCTCGCATGAAGGGCCGTCGTGTCATATGTGGGCAACGGGCTCTCATCGTCACCGATCAACATGGTGATCTCGGTGCAGCCCAAAATCACCGCGTCGGCACCGCGTGACTTTAGCGCCTCGATGGCCTCCACATAGACCTGACGTGAACTCTCTTTCACCACGCCTTTGCACAACTCATTATAAATAATGCCCGACAGATTTGTGCGGTTCACTTCGGGAACCAAAACGTTAAGCCCACGACCAGCCAACTTATCCTTATAGAACGGCATTCCCATCGTGAATGCGGTACCAAGTAATGCAACATTTTCAATCCCGTCCGCCAGCAGCGCATCCGCTGTTGGGTCGGCAATATGGACAAATGGCAGGCGGGATGCTGCTTGAATGCGATCCGCCACATTGTGCATGGTGTTCGTCGCAAGAAATAGGCCTTGGGCGCCGGCTTGCTCCAGTCGTTTGGCGCTGTCGGCCATCGCATCACCCAACCCCTGCCAATCATGGTTAGCTTGCATTTCCGCAATAGGCGCAAAATCAACGGAATGGACAAGCAATGGCGCGGAACTCAAACCGCCTGCGCGTTTCCCAATTTCACGGTTGATCGCAGCGTAATATAGAGCTGTGGATTCCCAGCTCATGCCGCCGATAAGGCCCAAAGTTTTCATGAAAATATTACCTACTCAAATGCGTAAACGCAGAAACGACCTGAACATAAACGTTGCGCTTAAAGGGCACAATCAGATCAGGCATTTCAGAAAGGTCGCGCCATGCCCAGTCAGAAAACTCTGCTGGGTGCTCGCCATTCGCTGGGCTTTTGACGTTTATCTCGCTGTCGTCCCCAGTGAACCGTAAAGCAAACCAGTCTTGTTTTTGGCCGCGATATTTGCCCTTTAGCCCAACGCCAATCAACTCGTCTGGCAAATCGTAGTAAAATGGTTCGGGTGCTCTCTCGATGAGCTCAACAGAGGAAATATTTGTTTCTTCATACAACTCACGAAACGCAGCTTTTTCGGCATCTTC
>CAJXLH010000349.1 GCA_913055925.1 uncultured Maritalea sp.
CATACCAAATGCACCCGCAATTGCCGCAAAAACTGTTGGCACAACGCCGGACGCAATTGCCGCCACAGTGACCAAGAAAACCAGCTGCGCGCGGCGGGCGAATCGATGAGGGCGCAATTCAGAAGCGCTCCATTCAATAACAACAATATCTTGCAGGCCACGCATACGGTTGATGCGGTCTGCGGGACCCGCGATCAAAAGTACATCGCCAGCTTCCAAACGGATTTCAGACAAAGATTCTCGCGGCATCCGGCTGCGTCGTTCAACGCCGAGGATAAGGCAGCCATGCTGTGCCAAGAAACCGCGTTGATCGACACCATTGTTGATGAGGCGCGAGCCGGGCTGCACAAGTGCTTCGCACATAACAACGCCATGATCAGGCGCGCCTTCATCGGAGCCCGGGCGAATAGGATTGTCGAATGCACGCCATTCTTTCAACGCCTCTGTTAATTGCTCGCGGGTCGCGGCAAGAATGAGAACATCGCCGGTGCGCAGTTCAATATCATCAAACGGCGGCAGATAACGGTGATAGCCTCTAATCACAGCGCGCACGGTCATGGTTGTAATTGATGGGAACATGCCCGCTATCGTTTTTGCTCCAATTAGCGGGTGCCCCTCGTAAAGGCGAATTTCTGAAATGAACTGCAAATTACGCTGTTGAACGTCGCGTCCTTCAGCGTTGATAGCTGTCGGCATGAGCTTTGGCATGACAAACAGCACATAAAGCGCACCGACGCCTGCCATCACAAGGCCTGGCACAGTGAAGGCAAAAAAGTCTAGGCCCTGAACGCCAGCGCCGATGGCAATGCCCGCAGCGAGGAGGTTGGTCGAAGAACCAATAAGTGTGGTCATGCCGCCCAAAATAGAGATGAAACTCAGCGGCATCATGATTTTTGGCGTTGGCAGCTTACGGCGCGCTGCAACTGCGGTCAGGAGCGGGATGAACATCACTACAACAGGTGTGTTGTTGATGATGGCACTCGATACGCCAGCGATGATGAGAATGATCGGAATGACGCGGCGCGGATGGCGCGGCCACAATCGTTCAAATGCTTTGGTTAGCGGCCCAAGCGCGTCAGTTTGGAACAACGCTTGCCCGACCACCAGCAAGGCAAGGATGGTCAAGAGGGCAGGGTTGGCGAAACCGCTCAGAAGCGCTTCAACTTCCAGCCCTTCTTGCGGAAACACAATGCCGATGGCCATCAGCAAAACGATTGCGCCGAGTGCGACCACCTCGATTGTTAGAATTTCGGTGGCGAAAAGCACAATGGCCGTCAAAATGACGGCGAAACTCAGCCACATGGCTATAGAATCGGCATTCAAAAATTGGGCGACCATGCGCAGACTTTGACCGCATGCCGCCTCAATTCAAAGCTAAATTTCGCTAAACAGGTCTAGCAATCAACAGTTTTGACGTTTAATCGCGCCATTTTGAGCTTTGTGGTGAAGCCCAAGCTTCGCCATAAAACTTTGCTTCTTCGCGCCAAAACCGCTCCATTGGCGAGCGGCGCACCATCAACGTCCCGACCAAAAGATCATGAACGAGCTGGCGACGCGGTGTGAACAGCGATACCAACAGGATAAACGGCGTACATGTAACGTAAGTCAGCCACCCAACAAACGGGTGCAACACCGCGAGCGCGCCATCAAGCGGTTGAGAGCGGGTCGGGGTCAACACAAGGTCCATCACCTGCATGCCAATCGTGGCGCGGGCTGAAGAGCCAAGCGTCAGCATGTAGTAAAGAAACGCGACGCCCGGCACCATAATGAAATAGCCTAGCCATGCGAGGCCAAGCGTCAATACGCCAAGAATACCCAACACGATTGCAGCAACAACGTTCGAAACGGTCAGAATGACCACATCAATCATAAAGGCCAAAACACGGCGGGTGAGGACACCTTCAAACAATTCAGGTGATGTGTCAGGTGTTGGTAGATCTTCTCTCACTGTCCAACCAAATGCGTTCGTGGCCATGCTGTTCTCCTTTGCTTGAAGCTTAAATGGGAAGCAATTTGCTTCTTGCAAGGGAGGTGAGGCGATTTCTTGAGTGTGAATACTATCCGTTGAGTTCTTTGGCCATTTCAAGCGCAAAATAGGTGAGGATGCCTGAACAGCCCGCGCGCTTAAATGAAATCAAGCTTTCTATCATGGCACCGCGTTGGTCGAGTGCACCCGCTTGGGCCGCAAACATAATCTGCGCATATTCGCCGGAAACTTGGTAGGCGAACACTGGAACCTCGAAACGAGACTTAATCTCGCGAACCATATCAAGATATGGCATTCCCGGTTTGACCATGATCCAATCCGCAGCTTCCAAAATGTCCTGTTCAACTTCGCGAAGACCTTCTTCGCGGTTAAACGGTTCAAGCTGGTAAGTCTTCTTATCGCCCTTAAGTCGTGAGCCAGAGCCGACCGCATCGCGGAACGGGCCATAAAAGGCTGAAGCGTATTTTGCTGCGTAAGAAAGAAGGATCGTATTCTCGTGCCCTTCGTTATCCAAAGCCTCACGGATAGCGCCAATGCGGCCGTCCATCATGTCTGACGGCGCAATTATGTCAGCGCCCGCCCGAACCTGGTTGAGCGACTGCTTGATCAGGACATCAATTGTTTCGTCGTTTAGGATGCGCTCGCCATCTAGTAGGCCATCATGGCCGTGCGTGGTGTAAGGATCCAGCGCCACATCTGCGATCAGACCAATATCGGGGACTGCGTCCTTGATGGCAGAAAGCGCCCGACACATTAGATTGTCCGGATTGAAACTCTCTTCGCCATTTTCTGAACGACGGTCACTAGGGGTGTTGGGAAAAAGCGCCAACGCCGGAATACCCAAG
>CAJXLH010000350.1 GCA_913055925.1 uncultured Maritalea sp.
GAATTTTGAGTTTTTTGCCCGCGCCTTCGATGATGCGTTTATTAGCTTGGTGTGGCACAAACCAATCCAATTGCTCCGGCTCCACACCAGCTTTTTCAAATGCACCTTCAACCACATCTGAAATCATGCCAACCGCGTGGCGGAAGACTTCGCGGCCTTCCATATGCACATGGCCAACGGTCTGTGTCATCGATGGGCCGCCGTCGACATAGAGCTTTTCCCAATGTTCGCCGTTTGAGCGCACGCAATTGGACAAGACACCGCGGTCGCCTTCTTCGTCGCTCGCCACCGCTTCCAAAATCATGGCACCCGCACCGTCACCGAACAACACACAAGTTGTGCGATCTTCCCAGTTCAGCAAGCGAGAGAAAGTCTCAGCGCCAATCACTAGCGCTTTTGTTCCTAGCCCATTTTTCAAATAGCTATCAGCTGTCGCCACTGCATAAACAAAGCCAGAGCAAACGGCTTGAATGTCAAATGCCGCGCCGTGTTTGATGCCCAAACGCTCTTGAACCAACGCAGCAGTCGCTGGAAAAGTGCGGTCTGGTGTGGTTGTCGCCAACACGATCAAATCGATCTCTTGCGCATCCATTCCAGCATGTTCAAGCGCTGCTTTCGCTGCGCCGAGCGCTAAATCGCTTGTGTTTTCATGATCTTCAGCGATATGGCGTTGCTTGATCCCAGTCCGCTGAACGATCCACTCGTCCGTCGTGTCGACTTTTTTTTCTAAATCAGCGTTTGTTACAACGTTGGCTGGCAAAAAGTGGCCAACTCCCCGAACAACCGACTTAACCCCTATGCTCACGCGGACGCTACCTCTTCACTATTTTCGCCAGTTGTTTGCTCAACCGGTTCTTCAAACTGTTTTAATCCATCGCTGATTTTTTTCAGCAAATTATTGTGGGCCATCTCATACGTGATGCCGAGTGCACTTTTGAACCCGATTTCATCTGTCCCACCGTGGCTTTTGATCACGATGCCGTTGACGCCCAAAAACACCGCGCCATTGGCGTTGCGCGGATCCATCTTGTTCCGCAAGCCTTTAAGGCCGCCGGAGGCGACCAAAGCACCCAACTTTGACAACCAACTTTGGGTCAAGGCTGTACGCAAGTAAGACCCTACTTGGCGCGCTGTTCCTTCGGCGGTTTTGAGGGCGATGTTGCCAGTAAAGCCTTCTGTGACCACCACATCAACAGTACCTTTGCCGATGTCATCACCTTCAACAAAACCGTGATATTGATAGCCGCAACCGGTGTGTGAACTCAGCTCTTTCGCTGCGTCTTTCACGGCGTCTAGGCCCTTAACTTCTTCAACACCAACATTGAGCAAGCCAACGGTTGGCTCTTTCATGTCGAAAAGAGCGCGAGCCATCGCGGCGCCGAGAATCGAGAAGTCAGTGAGCTGTTGCGCGTCTGCACCAACAGTCGCTCCAACATCCAAGACCACAATTTCAGTTCGCAATGTCGGCCAAATCGCCGCCAAAGCGGGTCGAGAAATGCCTTCCATCGGGCGTAGGCAGAATGTAGCCATTGCCATTAGCGCGCCTGTGTTGCCGCCAGAAATGGCCGCATCCGCCTCGCCGTCTGCTACTGCTTGCAGTGCATTCCACATTGACGATTTGCCGCGTCCCTTGCGCAAGGCCTGGCTCGGCTTGTCGTCCATTGAAATGACGTTATCGCAATGGCGGATTTCTGAAACAGCTTTAAGCTCTGGATATTTGTCCAGCAGCGGCTTCAACTCTTCCTCACGACCATGAAATAGATAGCGCGTATTGGGGCGCTCAAGGAGCGACATCTTCGCCCCCAGCAAGACAATTTCAGGCCCGTTGTCGCCGCCCATTGCGTCGACGGAAATTGTTACGTTTTTTGCCATATCCGCTTTGATTTTCCAGCAAAACTCGTGCGCAGCTTATCTTAGTCGCTGCATCACACAAGCTTTTTTGCGTGTTTTCGTTTGATTTTACTCAGATTGCTTTAGCTTAGCCAGCACAGCAAATGGCGAAGGCTCTTTCTCATCCGCCGCGTCCATTGCATCGGGAAACTCGGCGCCTTCCTTACGTGGGTAAGGATTAAGCGCGAGCTGGAACTGCTCGAAAATGAGGTCTGCGAGGTCAATCGTATCGCCTTCAAACCATTCATTATCAGCGCTTGCTTCCAAATCGACAAAAACTTCCCCGTTTGAGGTGACTTCTGGCTCTGGCTCCTCGCCGCGCAAATAAACGCGTTCAAGATCAACTGACAGTTCATCATCGACAGGATCAAGTGTCACAACACATTCTTGCGTCACTTTTGCTTGCAGCTTGCCGTGCGCCTCGTACCCGCCGCGCATGGCGCGCAATTTGATTTTGCCGGCAAAATTGGCGACTGCCGTAACATTGGAATGTTCCACCAGAAAATCTGTGACCTCGCTGTCGCCTGCGAATGCATATTCGCGACCTTCGTGCGGCACCTCGTCGAGCCGAACTACCATATCAATTAGTTTCGAAAATGCCTGCATTTCAGCAGAAAGAGCATTTGTCATCACATTGGTTCCTAAGCGGTTTTAAGCCCGTCTTGTGGGGTCAAAAAGCCAAATTCGCCCTTTGTAAAGCCATCTTGCGTCGAAAGATGTTCGACTTGGCGCAAGCAATATGACGCCAGTTTTTGCGCATTGGCCGCATCTTCCGAATTGAAGATGTTGCGATCAAGTGCTTTGGCCAAGCTTTCAGAATCATTCGATTCATAAGCATCTTTCACAGCGCCAAGTAGGCCATAGAAGACTTCACCCATCTTTTTTACCTTTTTAGGCACGGTGATGTCACCTACCCCCATCTCCCGCAAG
>CAJXLH010000351.1 GCA_913055925.1 uncultured Maritalea sp.
ATTTTGGTCAATTTATTTGAACGCTAATTGGCACTATGTCCAGCTCAATTGTTTCGAAAGGACAAACCCATGACAGCAAATCGCAATGGCAACGACATCGTTGCTGCTCGCTTTTACGGCATTTCATTCATCCTCGCATTCCTGAGCTATGGCTTTGGAAATGCGATGATCGAAAGTGGGATCGCAAATTTAGGCAGTGCAACCGAAGCCAATTTTGATTACCGGCTTGCCATCATCTCGATGACCATCATCCATACTTTCGCCAACATCGGTGTTGTGACGGTGATGTATGCCGTTTTGTCGCGTTATAGTCGTTTCCTTGTTATCGGATATCTCGCACTTAGCGTGATCGCGACAGCTTCGCTTTTGGTTGGCGGCGGGCTTCTCGCCTTGATCCCGCAAGCAAACGGTCTTGATGGCGATTCAGCTGCGGATATCGTGGCGTTACTGCACAAATCCAATTTTGTACTCTATCAGGCCGGCATGACGGTTTGGGGTGTAGGCGGCATTTTGATGTGCGTCGTTCTTTGGCGCACGAAACTGGTGCCGCGTTGGCTGCCGACTTGGGGATTTGCCGGTTATGCGATCTTCATCTTTGGCACAATCTCAGAGTTTTTCGACAGCGGCATTGGTGTTTCAATGTCTTTGCCCGGTGGTTTGTTTGAAATTGGGCTTAGCTGTTATTTGATCCTAAAAGGGTTCAACTACCAAAATGCGGAAAGAGAAGCTGCTTAGGCAGCTTCCTCAATCAAAGTTTCCAAGCTTTCTTTGATGTGTTTGGCAAGGGCATTGTAAATGCCGCCATAGGCATTGCTGGCGCGGAGTAGGGCGATCTCCGCGTCCGGAATGGCAGGCATTCCCTCTGCTGGACCAAGCGTGCGCATATCTGATGTGATCGAGCTTTCGCACAATAAGCCAATTGCTAGCCCTGCATTTACGGCGCTAGTGATCGCGGTGGCATTGGAAGACGTGTAAGCGATGCGGAAATCCAATTCTGCATCGTTGAGCGCGTCTTCCGCCGACAAGCGCCAGCAACAGTCTTTATTGCCGCAGGCGATTGGAAGTGGGACCATCTTATCCGCTTCAGAGTCTTTGCCCACAACCCAGTGCATTGGTTCAGTGCGAACCAGTTCCCCAAACTTGTGGTTGGTACCTTGGGTGAAAATGATCATATCATATTTGCCGCTGCGCACACCAACGAGCAATTCTTCCGACGGCTGACAACGCACATCGATTTGAATTTTCGGGTGCGTCTTTTGAAATGATGACAACACAAGCGGCAAAATTCGGACCGCATAATCATCTGGAATGCCGATATGGATTGTGCCCGATAAATCTTCGTTGGAAAATAGATCGATGATATCGGCATTGATTTGCAGCATACGCCGCGCACGGTGGTAAAGGGTTTCACCGGCTTGCGTGACCGTTACTCGCCGCCCTTCGCGTATCAACAAAGTGGTTCCCAAACGTTCTTCGAGCCGCTTGATCTGCATAGAAACCGCTGATTGGGTCTTAAATACCCGTCGTGCAGCTTCAGTAAAACTGCCGCAATCTGCAATCACTGCGAATGTTTGAAGTTGATCCAAGTCTAATGGGCTGGTCATAAATATCACCAATATTGATCGTACCGATGATTTCTATTTGTTGGACTGATGATGCATTTGTCAATAGGTTGGACTTGTTTCCTCCAGCTGCACCAAGCCGCAGCACCCCAAAACTATTGGAGATTGGTTATGGCTTATGTTTCACATGGTCGTAGTTCGGGCTTCAACTACGGCAAATATTTCATCTACCGCGCATTTGCGTCTGTTTCGCAGATTGCAGAGCGTATCGTTTTGAGCGTGCGCTTGCGCAAAACGGCAAAGGCGTTGAGCGAATTGAGCGCAGATCAGCTCAAAGATATCGGCCTAAATGGTGGCGATGTGACGTCAATGCGCGCACTCGGCGCTGAGCAAGCGATTTGGAGCTTGCACGCTGCGCGAAAACGCGCCGGTCGTCTTTAAGAAAATCTCGGGACTTTCCTAACCCCCGAAAACTAAACCGGACCGTCCACCCCGACGCGTCCGGTCTTTTTGCGTGGAACTAGCGTATCAACCCTAGTGGGCCGGTTGTGAGGCGATATCTTCGCTTTGTGGCGTATTAGAGAGCTTTTGAATGAGCGCGAACGCGGCTATGACGGGCACAATGCCAAACACGACAGCGCCAGCGGTGATGCCCCAATAGATGCCATTTAGGCCTGCCCATTGTGCACCGAAATAAACAAACGGCACCACACCAATGGTTTGACGCGCCCAGTTAAAGGCCGTGGCGTAAATCGGTTTGCCAAGATTGTTGAACGCAGCGTTTGAAACAAATAGGAAGCCATTGAAAAGGAACGAGCTGGCCATCACTGTGCAGAACAAGCGGATAACCGTCTCCATTTCGCCAGAAGCATTGTAGGTGCGCACCACATAGTCTTGCGCAATGAACAACAATCCCCAAGCAATCAATACGTAAACCGCGTTGAAAACGATGGCATCGATCAATGCCTGGCGTACCCGCGGCATTTTGAATGCGCCAAAATTTTGGCCAATGATTGGACCAACGGCACCAGAAAGCGAGAAGATAACGCCAAAGGCGAGGGGCACCAAACGGTCCACAACGGACTGGCCCGCGATAGCGGCGTCGCCAAAATCAGCAACCGCTTGCGCGATCAAAAACGCGCCCACAGGGGCGGCGAGGTTGGTTGCAACCGTTGGCACAGCGATAACCAAAATGTTTTTGAGATCTTGCACGTAGCGATCCAATTTTGGGATCACGACCA